>NZ_AJWE01000085.1:0-85131 GCF_000281145.1 Rhizobium sp. CF142
CCCGCCGGCATGATCGGCGGGGCGGCCGGCGCCTTCCTGCTTGCTAATGTCGATGGCAAGGTCATCGAGCCCTTCGTTTCGGCCTATCTGATCGCCATCGGTCTCGTGATCCTCTGGAAAGCCTTCCACCCGACGCCGAAGCGCAATGTCCGCGATTGGATGGTGCCGCCCGTCGGGCTTTGCGGCGGCGTGCTGGATGCGATCGGTGGCGGTGGATGGGGACCGATCGTCACCAGCTCGCTCGTTGGCCGAGGTCACGATCCGAAGCGGGTGATCGGCTCGACCAATTTCACCGAATTCGCGGTGACGCTGATCATCTCGATCACCTTCGTACTGACGCTCGGCTGGTCGGAACTCGGCTCGGCGGTGGGTCTGATCATCGGCGGCGTGATCGCCGCGCCCTTCGGGGCGATCCTCGTCAAGCGGCTGCCGGTCAAGCCGCTGATGATCGCGGTTTCGATCATCATCATCGCAACATCGGCGATACGCTTCTTCTAACCGATGTTGCGGCCGAAATAGACGTCGACCGCCGCTATCCTGTCGCCATCGAAACGGAAGCTTTCGATGTTGCGGAAGGCTTTACCATCGGTCATTTCGGCCTTGTAGCGCACGACGGCCTCATCGCCACGGACCACCAGGAACTCGATGTCGAAGGCGTTCAGCGCCGGCTCGTTCGGCCAGCAGCGCTCGAAATAGGTGGCGCGGTCAATATGATCATCCTGTGGGCTGGAGAAGGTGAAATTCTCCGTCAGCATTGCGCCGACGATATCCTTCCGCCGATCCAGATAGGCTGCGTAGAGATTGCGCAGCATTTTTGCGCGATCGTCATCTCTGTCGCTCATGATTGCTCCTCCTTTGGAATTCCGATTGCATATTGCAATCAGTTGAGGGCGAAATCATGGCTTTCAATCCGCTTTTCCCTCTGCCGGCAGGTCTGATTGAGTGGAATCCGTCCTTGGCAGCCCTCAGTGCGATGCATAAAGTGAGGGTCTCCTCATCTTGGCCGCGGCCAGACTGCACCGAAGAAGATCCGCAATGACCGACACTCAATGGGACGCCGCAAAGGTGGCGCCGGGCTCCGCCTACTGGAAACGCAATCTCGTCATCTCGCTGCTTGGCTCGTTCACGACCATCGTGGCGATGACGCTGCTGCTTCCCTTCCTCCCGCTTTACGTGGAGGAGCTTGGCGTGAATGACCATGCGGCGATCGTGCAGTGGTCTGGTATCGCCTATGGCGCGACCTTCTTTGCCGCCGCCTGCGTGGCGCCGCTCTGGGGCAGGCTCGGCGATATCTATGGACGCAAGCTGATGCTGGTACGCGCGAGCCTCGGCATGACCATTGCGATCTCGCTAATGGGCATGGCCGGCAGCGTCTGGCAGCTCGTGGCACTGCGCCTCTTCGTCGGCCTGGCGGGCGGTTATGCCTCGGGCTCGATGGTGTTGGTGGCGACACAGACGCCAAAGGACCGGTCCGCCTGGGCGCTCGGCGTGCTTTCGTCAGGCATCATGGCCGGCAATCTCGTCGGCCCGCTGATCGGCGGGGCGCTGCCGCCTATCATCGGCATCCGCGGCACGTTCATGGCGGCCGGCGGCATGATCTTCCTCGCCTTCCTCGCCACCACGTTCCTCATCAAGGAGGAGAAATCGGCGGCCCGCAAACAGGCGGCCAAGGCGTCCGGCGGCTGGAAATCCATTCCCGACAAGGGGCCGGTGGTCGCGATGCTTGCGACCGGCCTGCTGCTGATGCTTGCCAATATGTCGATCGAGCCTATCATCACCGTCTATGTGGCGCAGTTGGTGCCCGATCAGGGACAGGTGACGATGGTCGCCGGTATCGTCATGTCGGCGGCAGCGCTCGGCAGCATCCTCTCCGCCTCGCGGCTCGGCAAGCTGGCCGACCGAATCGGCCACTGGCCGGTCATTGCCGGTGCGCTCGCGGTTGCGGGGCTGTTGCTCATTCCACAGGCCTTCGTGACCGTGTCGTGGCAGCTGATTGGCCTTCGTTTCCTGATGGGTCTGGCGCTCGGCGGGCTCCTGCCCTGCATTACCGCCGTCATCCGGCATAGTGTGCCGGATAGTGCGGCCGGCAGCATTCTCGGCCTGTCCATTTCTTCGCAATATGTGGGCCAGGTCGTCGGGCCTGTTCTCGGCGGCTTTGTCGGCGGGCATATCGGCATGCCGGCGGTCTTTCTCGGCACCAGCGTCCTCCTGCTTGCGGGCGCGGCCTTCACATGGCTGGTGCGGACGAAAGAAGAGGAAGCCTGAACCTCAGGCTTTTCCGCAGATCATATCCACGCCGGACTGCGCCAAGGCCTCCAGTGTCTCGCGGCTGTCGCCGGCCCGCGCGCGGACGGCAAGCGAATGCATGACGGCGGAAGCGAGCCTTGCAAGCGTGTGAGGATCGCTTCCGTCGGGCAATTCGCCCCGTTCTATCGCGAGCTTCATACGTTTCTCGATCTCCCCGTCGAAATCGTCGAGGCTGCGGCTCAATACTTCCCGGACCCGCTCATGCTGGATCGCTTCAGCCGTTGCTGTGCCGATGAGGAAGCAGCCACGGGCGGCGGTTTCCCCGTGGAGATAGATGGCCAGAGCACGTTGATAAACACGCGCGAGGTTTTCGCGCAGCGGCAGCGACGGGTCGAGCGCATCTGCCAGTACGCCCATGCTTTCTGCGCGGTAGCCCTCGAGGGCATCGATATAAAGATCCTCTTTGTCGCCGAAGGCACCATAGAGGCTCGGGCGGTTGAGCTGGGTGGCGGCGCTCAGCGTGTCCAGCGACGTGCCGGCAAAGCCGCGATCCCAGAACACCTCCCTCGCCTTCTCCAATGTCACCTTCGCATCGAAGGCCCTCGGACGGCCGCGCTTCTTCTCGCTCATTTTGTACCGTTTCGCATAAAATAATTGACCAGGAGAATTTTATGCGAAATAGTACAAATGTCCAACGGATTGATGCTGGCGGCTTCACACGGCCGCTGGAGGAGGAAAGTCATGAAGCTATATATGCATGCGGCCGCCTGTTCGCTTTCGCCGCATATCGTCTGCCGGGAGCTCAGTATCGATATCGAGCTCGTCACGGTCGATCGAAAGACGCATCGCACCAGCAACGGAGAGGACTATCTCGCCATCAACGGCAACGGCTATGTGCCGGCGCTGATGCTCGACGATGGCAAAGTGCTGACGGAGGGGCCGGCGATCGTGCAGTTTCTTGCCGATAGCGCTCCTGAGGGCAGGAGGATGCTGCCGGAGATCGGCAGCTTTGGCCGCAATCAGGTACAATCCCTGCTGAACTTCATCACTTCGGAGCTGCACAAGCCGATGGCGATGCTCTTCAATGCCGATTACGCCACCGCACATGAGGCGATACGTGCAGTGGTCAACAAGCGCCTCGACTGGATCAACGGAAGGCTTGCCGGTCCCTATCTCACCGGCGAGAATTTCACGGTCGCGGATGCCTATCTCTTCGTCTGCCTCAACTGGTCGCCGTGGATAGAGATCGATCTCGATCGTTTTCCCGCCCTTCCTGCCTTCATGAAGCGTGTCGGTTCCCGCCCGGCCGTGCAGGCGGCGTTGAGCGAGGAAGGGCTGATGACCTTCAATGCCGGCGGCAACTTCTTTGCGCCCATCGCCTATATCCAGTCTGCCGGATATGTCGGCTCTCCAGTCCAGCCATAATGAAGCACTGGTCCGGCGGGAAACAGTCCCGGCGGACGCCTTTCACGCCATCCATTTGCGATGTTCGGCGAAGCGATCCACCAGCATGTCGAGGAACAGCCGCACCTTGGTCGGAAGATGGCTTCGGTTCGGATAGACGGCGTTGATATGGATCTCGACGCCGCGATAATCAGGCATCATCTGCACCAGACGACCGGCCTCCAGATCCTCTGACACGACGAAACTTGGGGCGAGGAAGATGCCCTGCCCGTTCAGCACCAGATAGCGCAGGGTCTCCGCGCTGTTGGAAATGATGCTGCCGCCCACCTTGACGCTCTCCTGCCGTCCCTCGGCATCCTCGAAACGCCATTCTTCGCCAAAGGGATAATAGGCGTATTGCAGGCAATTGTGCTCGGCGACTTCGGCCGGCGTCGTCGGCATGGCGTGAGTTTTCAGATAATCTGGCGAGCAGACAAGGAAATGCCGCCATGGCGTCAACTTACGCGCCACGAGGCTCGAATCCGGCGATGGCGTCGTACGGATCACCAGATCATAGCCATCCTCGATCATGTCCACCGAGCGCTCGCCGATACTGAAATCGATCTGGACGGCCGGATAGAGCGTCATGAACTCGTTGATGACGGGCAGCAGGAAGCGGACGATGGCGCTGCTGGTGTAAAATCTCAGCGTGCCGCGTGGCGTCGAACTCAGGGCGCCGGCCGCGCGATCCGCCTCTTCCAGATCGGCGAGGATCTGCGACGAGCGCTCGTAATAATATTTGCCGGTTTCGGTCAGGCTGACCTTGCGCGTGGTGCGGTTCAGGAGCCGCACGCCGAGGCGATCTTCCAATGATTGCACATGGTTGCCCACCATGGTGACGGACATGTTGAGCCGCCGCGCAGCCGCCGAGAAGCCGCCGCATTCCACTACCCGACCGAAAACTGTGAGGCTGGTCAGCCGATCCATATCGTTCCTCGATTATCCGCTGAGAGTTGATGATCTTTCCCGAAAACAGCAGATTATCAGAAAGCACTGATGGGTCCATCTTCCTCCCATCGAACAGGGCTTCGTACTGATGAAGCCCAGACGAATGGAGAAGGACAATGGTCGAACTGCCCCGCAATGACGCTTTCAAGAATGCCCAGCAGGGCGGGATCGCCCCTACCACAGAAGCTGCAGCACCGACTGCGGAAGCGATGGCTGCAGCCGCCGCGGCCGTAGAGACCCCGAAGAAGTCCGGCCGTAAGCTCATCAAGCACGCCGTCATTGCCGCAGCGCTGCTTGCCGGTGTCACCTTCGCTGGCGATTTCGGCTACCGCTACTGGACGGTCGGCCGCTTCATCGAATCCACCGACGATGCCTATGTGAAGGCAGATTATACGACCGTCGCCCCGAAGGTCGCCGGCTATATCAAGCAGGTTCTCGTCAACGACAATGATACGGTCAAGGCCGGTCAGGTTCTCGCCCGCATCGACGATCGCGACTTCCAGGCGGCGCTTTCGCAGGCCAAGGCCGATGTGAAGGCCGCCGAAGCTGCCGTCACCAACCTCGATGCGCAGATCTCGCTGCAGCAGTCGATCATTGAGCAGGCACGCGCCACGCTCAATGCATCGCAGGCCTCGCTGACCTTCGCCCAGTCCGATGCCGACCGCGCCAGTCGGCTGATCACCAACGGCGCCGGAACGCAATCTCGCGCCGAGCAGAGCCAGTCGCTGAAAGATCAGGCCGCCGCTGCTGTTGAACGCGATCAGGCGGCGCTCGTTGCCGCCGAGAACAAGGTGCCGGTGCTGCAGACGCAGCGCGAGCAACTGCTCGCCCAGCGCGACAGGGCCACAGCCGCCGCCGGCCAGGCCGAGCTCAATCTTTCCTATACGGATATAGTCGCCGCCGTTGACGGCACGGTCGGCGCGCGCTCGATCCGCGTCGGCCAGTATGTCACCTCGGGCACCCAGTTGATGGCGGTCGTGCCGCTGCATGCGGTCTATGTCGTCGCCAACTTCAAGGAAACGCAGCTGACCTTCGTTCGCCCCGGCCAGACAGTCGAGATCAAGGTCGACAGCTTCCCGGATGTTGCCATCAAGGGCCACGTCGACAGCGTCTCGCCGGCGAGCGGTCTCGAATTCTCGCTGCTGCCGCCCGACAATGCCACCGGCAACTTCACCAAGATCGTCCAGCGCATCCCGGTCAAGATCGTCATCGATGACGAACGCCTTGCCGGCCTGCTGCGCTCGGGCATGTCTGTTATCCCCGATATCGATACCAAGGCCGCTCAGACCTCCGCGGCCGCGGAGGAAGGATTATCCACTCCCGCTGGATGATCCTTCCGCTTCTTCCTCTGACATCACCCGAACAGCGTCATGAGACAGTTTTCCGCAGAGACGGAAGGAGAAAAGTCATGGCTACGCTTCAGATCGCCGCAAACAGCAATTCGGTCGCGCGCCCCACCGCAGCGGCCGTCCCCGCTGTCAAACCCGTCATGAGCCCGCTTCGCATGTGGACGGCCGTGGTCGGCTCCACGCTCGGCGCCTTTATGGCGATCCTCAACATCCAGATCGTCAATGCTTCGCTTGCCGACATCCAGGGCGCCATCGGCGCCGGCACCGACGATGGCGGCTGGATCTCGACCTCATACCTGATCGCCGAGATCGTCGTCATTCCGCTCAGCGCATGGCTTGCCCGGGTCTTTTCGGTCCGCAACTATCTGCTGGTCAATGCGGTGCTCTTCCTGATCTTCTCGGTCGCCTGCGCCTTTGCGGTCAACCTGCAGCAGATGATCATCCTGCGCGCCATCCAGGGTTTTACAGGCGGCGTGCTGATCCCGATGGCCTTCACCATCATCATCACGCTGCTGCCGAAGCCCAAGCAGCCGATCGGCCTTGCGCTCTTTGCCCTTTCGGCCACCTTTGCACCGGCCATCGGCCCGACCATCGGTGGCTACTTCACCGAAAACTGGGGCTGGGAATATATCTTCTATATCAACCTCGTTCCCGGCGCCCTGATGGTCGGCATGCTCTGGGCCTCGCTCGACCGCGCGCCGATGAACCTCGGCCTGCTCGCCAAGGGCGACTGGCCCGGCATCGTCACCATGGCGATCGGGCTTGCCGCACTTCAGACCGTGCTCGAAGAGGGCAATAAGGAAGACTGGTTCGGCTCGGATTTCATCGTCCGCCTCTCCATTATTGCCGCCGTCTCGCTGACTCTCTTCCTGATCATCGAGCTGAAGGTCGCCAATCCGCTCTTGAACCTGCGCCTGTTTGCCCGCCGTAACTTCGGCTTCGGCATCCTTGCGAATTTCCTGCTGGGTATCGCGCTCTATGGCTCGGTCTTCGTGCTGCCGATCTACCTGACCCGCATCCAGGGTTATAATTCCGAGCAGATCGGCTTTGTGCTTGCCTGGACCGGCATCCCGCAACTGCTGCTGATCCCCCTGGTGCCGCGCCTGATGAAGCGCTTTGACATCCGCCTGCTGATCGTCATCGGTTTTGCGCTCTTTGCCGCCTCGAACTTCATGAACGTGCATATGACGGGCGACTATGCGGGCGATCAGCTCTTCTGGCCGAATGTCGTGCGTGCCGTCGGCCAGGCGCTGGTCTTCACACCGCTCTCGGCGATCGCCACGGCAGGCATAGAACCGGAGAATGCCGGCTCGGCTTCCGCTCTCTTCAACATGATGCGTAATCTCGGCGGCGCGGTCGGTATCGCCTCGCTGCAGACCTTCCTGTCGAAGCGCGAGCAGTTCCACTCGAATATCCTGACCAATTCGGTCTCCGTCTTCGAGGAAGCCACGCACGATCGCGTCGCAAAGCTCACGGGCTATTTCATGAGCCACGGCGTCAGCGATCAGGCCCTCGCCACGCACAAGGCGGTCGTCGCCATTGCACTGAAGCTGCGCAAGCAGGCCAATATCATGGCCTTCAGCGACACGTTCTTCCTGCTCGGCGTCGCCCTCGTCATCGCCCTGCTCGCCTCCCTGCTTCTCAAGAAACCCGGTCAGATCTCAGGCGGCGGCGCTCACTAAACGCCGCCATCAGGAGGATAACACCCATGAACGACCTGCTCGATATCGACTACGCCGTTGAAACCAGGGCACCCGCCAACAGCCTCAACACGACTGCGGTACTCGGCCTCATTGAATGGCTGACCGGCGACGAATGTCATGCTCTCGACGAGGTCGGTCTCGTTTCCGGCCTCGGGCGCCGCCTTCGGGCGCTCGGTGTTCCCGTCGACCGGCTGACGCTGCATCTGATGACGCTGCACCCGGAATATATCGGCCGCACCATCGCCTGGGCGCCGGGCGAACCGGTGGAGATCCATGACCGCGAGCACGGAACGCGGCTCGCCATTGCCAACACGCCGCTGCAGAAGGTTTTCGAAAGCCGTGAAATGCTCGTCGTCGGCCCGGGCCAGAACCCACATGGCCGCTGGCAGCATATCGACGTCTTCGCCGGGCGTGGCCTCGTGCAGCTAATGATCACGCCGCTTTGCAATGCCGACGGCCCGGTCAGCGCCGCCATCTTCGGCACCAAACGGCCGGGCGGCTTCACTGCCCCTGAAATGCAGGTGATCGAACGTATCGTGCCGGCGCTGCGCAATACCAGCGAACTCCGCATTCTGCGCCAGGTCGAGCTCAGCCTGCTGGACACCTATATCGGGCCGCTGACGGCAAGCCGCATCCTTTCTGGCCGCATCCGCCAGGGCGAGATCGAATCCATGCAGGCAGCCCTGCTGCTCTGCGACCTGCGCGGCTTTACCGAACTCTCCAACCGCTTGCCGGGCGAAACCGTGCTCGGGTTGCTGAACGCTTATTTCGACCACGTCATTCCGGCGATCACGCGAGAAGGCGGCGAAGTGCTGAAATTCATGGGCGATGCGGTGCTCGCCTTCTTCCCCGGCTATGATGCGGCGCGAACCTGTAACGCGGCGCTTTCGGCTGCCCGAGCGATCCTCGAGGCGCTGGATGGTTTCAACTACAACGGCATCGGCGCGAAAGCCGGCATCGCGCTGCATCATGGCGAGGTCAGCTACGGCAATATCGGCTCAGGCCGCCGGCTGGATTTCACGCTGATCGGCGGGGATGTGAATCTCGTCAGCCGTATTCAGGGCGTGTGCAGCGAGCTTGGGGAAGCCCTGCTGATGTCGCAGGACTTTTTCAATGAGGTGCGCCCTGAGGATGCCGTGTCAGCGGGAAGCCACAGATTGAAAGGCTTCGCGGATGGCGTAGAGCTTTATGCGGTGAGACGCTAAGCAGCTGCGCACTACTCTTCATTCCCCCCGCGCCCATAGGCCCAGTTCATGTAGAGCTCCAGCGCCTTGCGGGTAATCGGGCCTTCCTGGAAATTGCGGCCGTCGAGCCTGTTGACGCCGACGACCTTCGAATAGTTGCCGGACGTGAAAATCTCGTCGGCACCCATGAAATCCTCGACAGAAAGTGTGGCCTCGCGCACGTCGAAGCCGGCCTTGCGCAGCAGGCCGAGGACGCGGAGCCGCGTGATGCCGGCGAGGAAGGTACGGTTGGCAATCGGCGTGAAGACGACGCCGTCCTTGACCATGAAGACATTCGAGGAAGCGGTTTCGACCACATTGCCGTTCATGTCACGCATCAGCGCATTGTCGAAGCCGCGGCTTCTCGCTTCGGCAATCGCCCGGCCGCTGTTCGGATAGAGCGCGCCGGCCTTGGCATCGGTCATCGCGGTTTCCGGCGTGGGGCGGCGGTAGGGCGAGACGGTCAGCGAAGAGCCGCCATGGCCACCCATCGCGGCTTCGAACAGGCAGAGTGCGAAGCGGGTGGATTCGCCATCAACGGCCACGACACTGCCCGGCGAACCATGCTCGCCCCAATACATCGGCTTGATGTAGATCGGAGTCTTGCCGTCGAATTTCTTCACGCCTTCCCAGGCGAGCGCCTCGATCTCTTCAGCAGTCTTCACCGGCTTCAGGCCCATGGCGACAGCAGAACGGTTGATACGCTGGCAATGCAGGTCGAGATCGGGCGCGATGCCATCGAACCAGCGGGCACCATCAAAGACGGTGGAGCCCAACCACATGGCATGCGAGGTCGGCCCGATCAGCGGCGGGTTGCCGGCAATCCACTCTCCGTCGACATAGGTCCAGGTGGTCGTGCGAGGTGACGTATCGACGGGCATTTGCGGCTCTCCTTATGAAGTCGGCAAAGCAAAATCCTCCCTTTCGGGGGTGGTCAAGCGTAAATTGACGGTTGAAACATCGAAGCAAGAAAATGCCGGAGACCGCACTACGATTGAAATATTGATGCGCGTGTCATGGTGCTAAAACGATGGGTCCATAAAGGAAAATGATGAAAGGCCGACTGGATGGATGCCACTGCCGCGTGCCATCATGGCAGACGGAAAGACGCGGGCCGGCAAGGAGATGAACAGATGAAAGCCATGTATTACGAAGCCTTCGAACAGGCGCCTGACATCCGCGCAGTGCCGGACCCGACGCCTTCGGAAGACGGGGTGGTCATCCAGGTCGGCGCGACCGGGCTTTGCCGCAGCGACTGGCATGGCTGGATGGGCCATGACCCGGATATTCGCCTACCGCATGTGCCGGGGCATGAGCTTGCCGGCAAGATCGTCGCGACCGGCAAGGGCGTGGTGCGCTTCAAGGTCGGCGACCGCGTGACCGTGCCCTTCGTTTCCGGCTGCGGCCATTGCAGCGAATGCCATTCCGGCAACCAGCAGGTCTGCCCGAACCAGTTCCAGCCAGGCTTTACCCATTGGGGTTCGTTTGCCGAATATGTCGGCATCGACTATGCCGATACCAATCTCGTGCATCTGCCTGAAAGTGTGGACGATGCGACGGCGGCAAGCCTTGGCTGCCGCTTCGCCACCTCCTTTCGCGCCGTCGCCGACCAGGCACGCACCGGCCCCGGCGAATGGATCGCTGTACATGGCTGCGGCGGCGTCGGGCTTTCGGCGATCATGATCGCGACTGCACTTGGAGCCAACGCCATCGCCGTTGATATTTCTGAGGAGAAGCTTGCTTTTGCGCGCGAGTGCGGGGCTGTGGCGACGATCAATGCCTCCGCGGTCGCCGATGTGGCGGAAGCGGTCCGCGAGATCACCAAGGGTGGCGCGCATGTTTCCATCGATGCGCTTGGCCACCCCGTCACCTGCTTCAACTCGATCAAGAACCTGCGTCGGCGTGGCCGGCATGTGCAGGTAGGGCTGATGCTCGGCGAGCATTCGACGCCGCAGATCCCGATGGCGCAGGTGATCGGCCATGAACTGGAAATCTACGGCAGCCACGGCATGCAGGCATGGCGCTACGACGCGATGCTTTCCATGCTCGCCGCCGGCAAGATCGCGCCGCAGAAACTGATCGGCCGGCGCATCAGCCTTGCGGAGGCAGTGCCGGCACTGATGACGCTCGACAAGGCCGAAGGCACGGGCATCAGCGTGATTACGCAATTCTAGCAACGTGGGATGGTAACCCGCGCTGGGGCGGACTACCGAAACAAGACTGCGATCCCACTTATAGAATAACGAAGCCAGTTTCGGCCGGCGGCGATAGGGGATTTCATGAGCGAGACACAACGCAAGCTGACGACGATCTTTGCAGCCGACGTGCAGGATTATACGCGCTTGATGGGCGCGGATGAGGAAGGCACGCTCGCCATGCTCAAGCATTATCGCGATGCCATGTCCCGCCTCATCGCCTCGCATGGCGGACGCGTGGTCAATACCTGGGGCGACGGGCTGCTGGCCGATTTCCCGAGCGTGGTCGAAGCGGTGCGGGCGGCGATCGACGTGCAGAACGAGCTAGCGGGCAAGAATGCAGCGCGGCCCACGGATGGGCGCATGCTCTTCCGCATCGGCATCAATCTCGGCGATGTCATCGTCGAAGGCGAGGATATCTACGGCGACGGCGTCAATATCGCTGCCCGCCTGCAGGCCTCTGCCCCGGCCGGAGGGATCGTGATCTCGAACACGGTCTATGACCAGGTGCGTAACAAGGTGGCGGTCGGATTCGATTTCCTGGGGGCCCTGGAGATGAAGAATATCGCCGACGCGGTGCCAAGCTATGCCGTGCGCATTGGTACTGTCGGTGCGGAGCCGCAGAAGCCGGCAGCCGCTCCCGAACGGCCCGTCGAGATGCCAAAACCAAGACCGGTGGCACCACGCGGCAGGCTGCGCAAGCTTGGCGCCATTCTGGCTGTCATCGGCGCCATGCTCGTGATCATCAATATCGCCAGCTGGCAGGGGGAGTTCTGGGCTGTATGGCCGCTGCTCGCCTTCGCCTTCGTCGCGGCCATGACCTGGGTGCGGATGCAGGACCGTTTCGACCCGCGCGTCGCCGCGTTCGCCGTCATCGGGGTTGGCATCGTCGCCATCAACATGCTGACATGGCACGGGACATTCTGGGCAATATGGCCGTTGCTGGGGCTGTCGGTCGCCGCCGGTATTCGCTGGGCCATGCGCGACTGAAATTCAGGCGCGTTCTGCGAGCCGCCGTTCAGCACCGTCAATCATCATCCGCAGCCCGGCTTCGAAGAAAGCTTCGTGGCCAGATTTGCGGTAATGCGTAATTGCCCGGCGTGTCAGCGGGAAATCGGCTGCGGCAGCGTCGAGCTTTTCCTGCTCCGGCGGCGGTTCTGTCTGTTCCTCGATGACGCAGCCGACGGTGTAGCGGGCAAGGGCGACGAGCAGTTCCATGGCGAATTCCGCTTCCATGCCCGCTTCGACGAGAACAGCGATATGGGCTTCGACGTTGGGAAGGTCCTGCGGACTGGTTTCCGTGCCGGCATGCACGCGGCCGCCATCGCGATAGCTCAGGAGCGTGCGACGGAAATCACGGGTGTTTTCGAGCATGAAGTCCCGCCAGTTCTCAGGCACGACCGGCCAGTCGTGGGTGTGGCCGCGCGTCATGATCTCCTCGGCCATGGCTTCTATGAGCGCCCGCTTGCTCTTGAAATGCCAGTAAAGCGCGGGCTGGCGCACATTCAGTCGATCAGCGAGCAGCCGTGTGGAGAGCGCGTCTATGCCCACCTCGTTCAAGAGCTTCAGCGCTTCGTCGACGATCTGCGCCCGGTCCACCTTCATCCTGTTTCCATTTCCTGTTGCCATTTCCTGTTGCCATTTCAATTTATCATCGATAAGGAACTTATCAGTGATAAATTTTCGGGCAATCCCATGAAAAAAGCGCTCGCCGTCATCTATGCCACCGTGATCCTCGATGCTGCCGGCATCGGGCTGACGCTGCCGATCTTTCCGCGGCTGCTGGAGGATGTCGGCCACACCGACAATCTCGGCTGGCGGTTCGGCGCCTTTCTGGCGCTCTATGCACTGATGCAGTTCATCTTCTCGCCGGTGCTCGGCTCACTGTCGGACCGCTTCGGCCGCAAGCCGGTGCTGATGCTGTCGCTCGGCGGCGCGGCGTTCGACTATGTGTTCATGGCTCTTGCGCCGTCGCTGTGGCTGCTCTTCATCGGTCGGGCGATCGCCGGCATCACCGGCGCCAGCAATGCCGTGGCCGCCGCCTGCGTGACCGATATCACCGAGGATAGCGAGCGCACGCGCCGTTTCGGCCAGATCAGCGCCTGCTTCGGCATCGGCTTCATCGCCGGACCGGCGATCGGCGGCGTGCTCGGCGAATTTTCCGTTCGCCTGCCCTTCATCGTCGCTGCGGCGCTCAATGCGACCAATTTGCTGATGGCGCTGTTCCTCCTTCCGGAAACGCGCAAGACCGGTGCGGAAGCCGAAGAACAGGAGTTCTCGCCGCTTGCGCATTTCCGCTGGCTGATGGGTTACCGGATACTTCTGCCGCTCGCTGGCGCTTATTTCATTCTGGCGCTTGTCGGCGAAGTCGGCGGTACGGTCTGGGTTCTCTACGGGCAGGACAAATTTTCCTGGTCGCCGATGATGGTCGGCATCTCGCTTGCCGCCTTCGGCTTTTTCCACGCCGTCGTGCAGGCCTTCATTGCCGGGCCGATCAGCGAGCGCTGGGGAGAGCATCGGGCGCTGCTGATCGGCATCATTGCCGACAGCGCCGCCTATATCATCATCGCGCTTTTGACACAGGGCTGGATGGCATTCCTGCTGATGCCGCTCTTCTGCCTCGGCGGCATCGGAGCACCGGCGCTGCAATCATTGGTGACGGGGCGCGTCGATAACGATCATCAGGGGCGTGCGCAGGGCCTGCTTGCGAGCATGACGAGCCTTGCCTCGATCATCGGTCCGCTGGCGATCAGCACTGTCTATTTTGCCTCGCGCGATGTCTTTCCGGGGCTTGTCTGGGTGCTGGGCGCAGGTTTCTACGTGCTCTGCCTGCCGGTCGCCTTCACGCGCCGACCGAAGGGTGCAACGGCCTGAAAGCGGATGGCGGCGGGAGGATCATCCCGCCGCCCATTTCCGATTACTTGACGCTGTTATTGGGCGAGACCGAGCGAAGCCAGGTATTCGGCCGAAGCGATAATCTTCGACTTGTCCTTGATCTCGATGATCAGGCGCGGATTGCTTTCGACCTTGGCAAGCGCTGCGAAAACCGCACGCCAGTTGACGGTGCCTTCGCCGAGCGCCCAGTGGCGGTCGGCATAGCCGTCGGCATCCTGCAGATGAATGTGACCGAGGCGGTTGCCGGCCGCATGGACGTAATAATCGACCGGTGGAGCACCGGTATAGCCGTGGGCGTAATGCGCATGGCCGGTGTCGATGGAGACGGAGACGGCCGGCGAGTTGAAGCTTTCAGCCAATGCTACGCGGATATGCGGATCCTTGTCTTCGATGTTTTCGATAACGAGGGTGCAACCGATTTCCTCGGCACGCTTCACCGCTTCGCGCATCGTCTGATGGCAGTATTCAACGATCTTTTCGCGTTCGCCCTCGTTGTTGTCGAGGTTGTTGTAGCTCCAGGTCGTGTAGGGGCTATGGACGACCATATGCGTGCCGCCGATCGCAGCGCAGACATCGAGGCCCTGCAGCATACGGCGGGAGACGACGGCGCGGATATCCGGATCCTGCGAGGCGATGATGAAGCCCCAGAACGGGCCATGGATGCCGACGCGGCCCTTGTAGCCGTCGAGCAGCTTCCGGGCGCGATCGGCGCGCGGCGTCCAGTCGCCGTTCAGCACCTCGGCGTTGACGAAGCTCTGCAGCTCGAGATCGCGGGACTTTTCGAAGAGCCAGTCACGATGGGTTTCGAGTTCGTCGATCGTCATGGCTGCGCCGACGACGGGAAGTGAAGACATGGGGTTGCTCCGCTGATGGTATGCCTGAATGGCGGGGAAGGATCGGCGCGTTCTATGCGCCTCTTCTGTGTCGCCGATATTACAGGCCGGTATCATGGAAGCAGCGGCTGCCAACCTGTCGCACTTGCGAAGCGGAGAAGCCATACCGATATGACCGTCGTCGGTTTCAGGGCCCGAGAGCGCGCAAAAGCCACCTCCGCTCGCCCTTCCCTGATTTTACGGCGGTTGCCAAAACGGCCGCAAAGGTCTATCGGACCGCCCCGCAAGAACAAGAAAGAGACATCATGTCCAACTCATTTGTGAAAACAGATGCCCGGACGGAGGCAAAAAGCTTCTTCGTGCTGGGCGACAAGGTCGGGCGACGGGCTCGCCTTACAGGCACCTGGCTCAACATCTTCGACGTGACCGTTGAGCCCGGCGGCAAGACGCCGCGCCACGCCCATGCAAGCCCGGAAGTCTTCCGGATCATCGAGGGCACGCTGACGATCTGGCGGCTCACCGATACCGGGCCGGAAGAGATCGAGGCCAGCGCAGGCGACATCGTCACCATCGCGCCCTTCATGGTGCACGGCTATTCCAATAACGGAACCGTCCCGGCGGTCTTTTCTGCCATCGTCGATCGCGGCATGGCCGAATTCATCGAGACCGAGGGCGTCACCGAACAGCCGCAGGGCAGCCCGTCACCGGAAACGGTGGCGCGTATGCGGGCCGCTGCAAACGCCCACGGGATCACGATACTGGCGGCATAGGTCAAATGTGCCGCAGTTGCGGGCGAAGAGACCGTCGGGGCATCACGCCGACGTTAAACACATTCCCCATTTGACGACCCAACTGCTGCTTTCAATATTGCGCGCAGCAGTTGATAGGTTAGCATGCGCTTCGCCGTGGTTGGGGATCTGTAATCGTGTTTCTGCGCAGTATCGTTTTAGCGTTCTTTGCATTCACTACCTGGTTCGGAAATGCATCCGCAGATATTGCGATAGAGCGTGTGCCGATTGACAACTCGGTCCCCGTTCTGCTGCTCAAAGGCAAGTTCAGTCAAGCCGACAATCCCGAACTGCTTGCCAGGGAAGTCAAGGCAAGCGGAGCCAGCGTAATCATTTTTGACAGCAATGGCGGCCAAGTTGTCTCAGCGATGGCCTATGGGCGAATGATCCGGTCCTTAGGACTATCAACCCTTCAGCTTCGCTCCTTTCAATGCGCCTCAGCTTGTGCGTTGGCGTTCGTGGGAGGCGTGAACCGAGAAGCGGATCCGGGCGCGATAGGCGTTCATCAGTCCTCTTTCTCGCCGGACAGCGATATCGAAGGCAGTGCCGCCGTTGCCGCTATTCAGTCGATGACCGCCGAGATCATGGCATATCTCATCGAAATGGGCGTCGATCCGAAGCTGCTCCAGCTTAGCCTATCAGTTCCTAGCGATGACATGCGATATCTCACCGCAAACGAAATGCAGGACTATAAGGTAACGTGGGGCAGTCTGGCCGCTTTGCCGGAACGAGTTACATCCGCCGAGCCGACTCCAAGCACTGCCCCGTCGCCGAAAAAGACCACATCAACTCAACAAGACGGAAGGTATCTGCCGATCTTGATCAAATGGCCAAATGCGGCCGATTTCCCTGTTCAGGGCCGGTTTGCCGGAAAGACAGTATTGCCGGACTTTAACGGACGTGACCTATACTTCAACAATTTCAGGACACGTATTAGTGAGGGGATGCGCGAGGGGCCTAACTTTGCCGGTCATTATACGCTTATCCAGATCGGTTGCGGAACCGGGTGTACCTCCGTCATCGTCGCCGACAACAACACAGGCCGCCCAGCATCTTTCCCTCGTGGTGGGGAAAACAACTTGTATTTGGATCTGGATTACCGACTCGATAGCCGACTTGTTACCACCCAATGGCAAGACTATAAGGCCAATACATGCATCATCGAATTCTTCGATCTCGATCGAAATACGTGGAAGCCCATCGGCAAACCCTACGTGGAAGACATCGAAGTCTGTGCCAAGCGCATGCAAAAAAAATTCAATGAAGGGCGTTGATGCGGCGATCCAGGCCGCTGCAATCGGCCGGCTCTTTTCCATGGAAAATTGTCATATAGTGCATCTATAAGCGTCCTAACTTCGCGCGCCTTACGCCAACCCCGGTTCATCGACAGAATTATGGCATGCCTGAAAGCAACCTGCCCAGTACCAATTTCGGCCATCCCATCCAGGAGCTTCCGGCTGTCGGCGGTGTGACCTTTTTTCGGTGCGTTCCAGATATTTTCAGCCTGCATGAGAGACACAGCGTGCGCGTGGCCCACCGCCGTTGGCGGCTTACGGAACACACGCTCGATCCGTCTGGTGACCCGTCGTTTTATCCGCGGGGAGCGACACGTCATGTCAGCGGCCGGATTAACACCTGATGCTTTTCAACTGGATATCCAACTTTTCCCACCGGGTCGGTCTAGCGTTCGAGATAATAACGCTGTTGGCGGCGACATAGACAAAATTTGCATCCGCCGCGTCGAAGGACGTGGCCTGACATGAGGAGAAAAGACGATGGCATGGTCAGCCAGCCAATATGTGAAATTCGAGGATGAACGCACCCGCCCGGCTCGCGACTTGCTGGCGCAAGTACCGCTGACGGAGCTGCGGCACGCGGTCGATCTCGGTTGCGGCCCGGGTAATTCGACCGAGCTGATCATAGACCGCTATGGAGCAGGCAATGTCTCCGGCCTCGACAGCGACCTCAACATGCTGGAGGCGGCCCGCAAGCGCCTGCCGGGCACGGCTTTCGTAGAGGCCAACCTTTCGACCTGGCAGCCCTCGCAGCCGGCAGACCTGCTCTTTGCCAATGCCGTCTTCCAGTGGCTGCCCAACCATCTCGACATCTTCGACAGGCTGATGGACGGGCTGGCGCCGGGCGGCGTGCTCGCGGTGCAGATGCCCGACAATCTCGGCGAGCCGAGCCATCTGATGATGGAGGAGACGGCCCATGCCGGCCCGTGGAAGACGGCTTTCGAGAAGAAGAGCGTGCGCCGCAACGTGCTTCCGCCACCCTCGACCTATTACAGCCGGCTGATCGCCAAATCCTCCCGCGTCGATATCTGGCACACGATCTACAATCATCCGATGGACAATGCGGCTGCGATCGTCGAATGGGTCAAGGGAACAGGCCTTCGCCCCTATCTCGACCATGCCGGCGAAGAGCATCGCGAGGCGTTTCTGGCCGACTATCTCGAACGTATCGACAGGGTCTATCCGAAGGCGGCCGACGGCAAGGTGCTGCTCAAGTTCCCGCGCTTGTTCATGGTGGCGGTGAAGGCCTGACCAGAAATTCTGATTTCCATGACGCCGGCAGCAGTCCGCTTGATCGCTGCCGGCGAAACTGTGTCAGCCATCCGCAAGCCACACGCAAAGTTTGAAGTGTAGCGGTTCGCCCTGGGATTTCTCAATCCAGACGTGCTTTCGCGACGCCGCCAGCGTCGATCGCTATCCTTTAAACGCCTTTGCGCCACCAGTGCGAGGCCCGACAAAGAGATTTTCAGATGGTTTCTTCCGTTTCCACCATGAGGCTTATGACGGCGCAGATAGCCTTGCAGACGATCAAGGGCGGCTCCTCGGAGAGCAGCTCCAGCGGCACGACCGATCACGACTATTCCAGCCTTCCCTCACAGACGCGCTCGGCGCTGTCGGTCATGCTCGACAAGATCAATGCCGGCAAGGCCGGATCGACTGATACCTCCGGCAACACCACCGCCAGCACCGATATCACCACCGCCTCCTTCATGGCGCTGCTGCGCCAGAACATGACGGCCGCGGCTGATGCCAAAGGCGAAGACAGCCAGGAAGCCGCCATGCTTGTCGCTTTCAAGAAGGGCCAGCTGGCGGTCACCGATCCGACCCAGGGTGTTTCGATCAAGGCCTGGGACGTGACCGATCCCAAGGAAGCCGATGTCGACCAGAAGAAGGGCACGGCGATCAAGACGGAAGACTGGAACGACTTCCTGCGCGACCATCTGCAGCGCGATTCCCACGGGCGCCTCGTCCGAAGCGAAAACGGCAGCTTCATCGAAAAAGGCACCGGCAACGAAGTCTATTTCGGACAGGTCGGCTCGCAGAACTACTACATCACCTGGCCGGTGAAGACCGAAACGAAGCCTGCCAGTGGCACAGGCGACAAGCCCGCGACGGACGGCACGGACTCGAAACCGGTTGCCAATACGACCACCGACAAGTCCGCCTCCGAGGCATAAGGCAATCGGCATTCCAAAACGGCCATTGCGGAAAGACCTTCCGCAATGGCCGTAAGTGTTTCAGGCAGCGGCAAGTTCGGCCAGTGACAGGACAGCCGTCGCGAGGATGACGAGGCCGAAGCAGATGTTGAGCAGCCTTTCGCTCGACGGCTCCAGGCGCACCTTGCCCAGAACGACGCCGAGCCATAGCCAGAAAATATCGACGACGATCATGACGAAGACGCAGAGCGCCCATTTCGCCTGCATATCCAGCGCGCCATCCTGTGAGAGCCTATAAGCAGCAAAGAGCGAAGCGAAGGCGATATAGGCCTTGGGATTCGTAAGTCCGAGCACGATGCCACCAACAACAGTTGGTGAAGCCGCCCGGCGTGCGGCCGAGAGATCGGCACCGACCGGTGCCAAGGCAATCTTCCATGACAACCAGACGAGATAGAGGGCGGCTGCGACCGTCATCACCATCATCGCAAGGGGAATTGTTGCGATCAATGACATCAGGCCGGCGGCAGCCGCTGCCGCCGCAACCGCCAGGCCGATCTGCAGACCGAAATAGAAGCGCAGCCCTGATGTCAGGCCATGCTGGCGACCAATTGCCAGAAGGGCGGCAATCGCGGGTCCGGGCGAGCCGAGAAGGGCGAGAGCCGCCATGAGGAAGAAGCCGGCGCTGACAAGATCGATCACGGATCACCATAAGATATAATGATATCTTTATGTCTTTATATATTTTTGATACCATGTCAAACGCTTGTTATCCTTGAACTGCAAGGTGCTTGCGGCAGAACCCGAGCGCTTTATATTCTGCCGGGAGAATTAAGCTGGAGATGACACGCATGGACGCTCACCCCACCCCGCCCGTCACTCTCGTCATCTTCGGCGCCACCGGCGACCTGACACGGCGATTGCTGGTTCCGGCCATCATCAATCTCACCCGCAGCCACCTCGTCGGCGGGGACCTGAACATCCTCGGTGTCGGCATCGAACCTGGTGACGATGAATTCCTGCGCCAGCGGCTGGACGCTTTCCTCGCCCATCTCGACGGCGAGGAAACAACTGGCAAGGATGAGGTCTGGGAGAGCCTGCGATCGCGCATCTCCTATCTGCAGGGCGATTTCACCAAGGATGATATCTTCCTCGAAATCGGCAAGCGCCTTGGCACGACCTGCAATGCAGCCTTCTATCTCGCCGTGCCGCCAAGCTTCTTCGGGCCGATCGTCGAGAAACTTGCGGATCTCGGACTGATGGACGAAAGCGGCGGTTGCTTCCGTCGTGTTGCGATCGAGAAGCCCTTCGGCACCGATCTCGCCTCTGCCCGCGCTTTGAATGCGCGCATCCTCGCCCGCGTGGAGGAAAGCCAAGTCTATCGGCTCGACCATTTCCTCGGCAAGGAAACGGTGCAGAACCTGATGACGGCGCGTTTCGCCAACATGATGATCGAGTCGCTGTGGAACAATCGCTATATCGATCACGTGCAGATCACCGCCTCGGAGATCGTCGATGTCGGCACGCGCGGCAAGTTCTACGACGCGACCGGCGCGTTGCGCGACATGATCCCCAACCATCTCTTCCAGCTTCTGGCAATGATCGCCATGGAGCCGCCGAACAGTTTCGACGCCGAGGCGATCCGCAACGAGAAGAGCAAGGTGCTGAAGGCCTTGCGCATCTACACGCCGGAGGAAGCCAAGGCGAATGGCGTACGCGGGGCTTATACTGCCGGTCCGCTCAACGGCACGGACTTGCGCGCTTATCGCGATACGAAGGATATTTCGCCCACCAGCAAGACCGAGACCTATGTGGCGCTGAAGCTCTATGCCGATACCTGGCGCTGGGCCGGCGTTCCCTTCTATCTGCGCACCGGCAAGGCGATGACGGCACGCGATACGGAAATCGTCATCACCTTTCAGCCCGTTCCTTTCGCCCAGTTTCGTGAAACGGAGGTCAACCGCCGTCTGCCGCCGAACAGGCTCGTCATCCAGGTGCAGCCCGATGAAGGCATGAGCATGGAGATTTCCATCAAGTCGCCGGGACAATCCGTCGACACCGTGCCGGTCTCGCTGGATTTCCGCTATGCCGACAAATTCGATATCGGCAAGACGACCGGCTATGAATCCCTGCTCTACGACCTCTTCATCGGCGACCAGACGCTATTTCAGCGCGCTGACGGTATCGAGGCCGGCTGGGCGGCGGTACAGCCCTTCCTGGATGAGTGGGCAAAGGACGACCGCATTCCGGATTCTTACGCTCCAGGCAGCATGGGACCTGTCTGCGCGGACGAGCTGATCCAGCGTGACGGCCGTGAGTGGCATGAGTTGGGCGTGATCCTGCACAGGAACGGCAAATAGCCGTTCCTGCACTGGAATTTAACTTACCGTGGGCGGCAGGCGGTAGCCAGCGTGCCGTCACGCTCGGCCGTGCGATAGGCGCGCGTGCCGGGCCGCGGGCAAGCCGTCCGGTCGGACGGAATGACGACGGTGATATTGTCGCTCTCGACGGGATCGAGCGGAATCGAAAAAGTATTACTTGCTTCCGCGTCCGGCACCGTGCCGGGCGGCATGCCGCCGAAGCGTCCGGAATAATCCATATCACCGAGGGCCTGGGAGAAGGCCGGAGCGGCGAACCCGAGGAGAATGATCGAGGCTGCTGCAATGACCGTACGCATGACCATATTCCTTCTTATCTGGCCGATATGAAACGAGATTTGGGTATCCATCGTTCCAGCCGATCCGGCCGTCGGTGAAAAAATCCGGCACCTCTTAATCTAGGAAAGGTCAGTGCGGATTTCCATCCGGCGGATGGATTGATCAGGCCCTTAAAGCGTGTCGCGATCTCTAGGATTCGCTTGCCACGCTTTAGGCTCTTGTTTTCGCATGTCGTTACCGCAAAACCGCGGCACACTTTTGCGCGACATGCTTTAAAAGGCGATCGATGCGTTGACGAAGAATGTGCGTGGCTGGCCCACGAACTTGCCGCCATTATTGTCCGTCGAGCGCGTAAAATACTCCTTGTCGAACAGGTTCTTCACGCCGAAGGCAAATTGCGGGGCATTCTTCTTGTCTTCCGGCTGATAGGCGACGCGCAGGTTGACGGTGCCGTAGCCGGGAATATCGCCGAGGCGGCCCGTCGCATCCTCTTCCGTCACATAGGTCGCGCCCGCATCGGCCGAACCCGGCGAATGCTGCTTCGACTGCGCCTGCAGGTCGGCATTGAAGATCCAGTCACTGTAGCGATAACGCGCGCCCAGCGAAGCCACCTGACGCGAATAGAAGGGCAGGTCGCAGCCTTCGAAGGCGCCGGCCTGATAGGTCGCTTCCGTATACGTGTAGCTCGCAGACAGCGACAGGCCGTCGAGCGCAGGCATTACATCGCCGATGTCGTAATTGATGGCGGATTCGATGCCGCGGTGGCGGGTGGCGCCGAGATCGGTCCAGATGCCCTCGCCGACGATGGTGCGGCCGAGATAAAGCTCCTTGTCGAAATCGATATTGAAGGCCGTCAGCTCGGCATTCCAGTTGTCGCCTTCATAGTGCAGGCCGATTTCGTAGGTGGTCGCTTTCTCCGGGTGCAGGCCGTCGGTGGTGGAGGCAAGCTGGCTATATTGCTGCGGGCCGAAGGAAACGCCGACATTGCCGAAGACGGTCAGCTCATTGGTGAGCCTGTAGGCAACCGACAGCGTCGGCAGGGCCTCGTTCGCATCGACCGAGGGAGAGAGCGTGCTGGTGACCGCACCGCTGGTGCTGAAATTCACGACATCGTTGTGCGTGCTGATCATCTCGTAGCGAATGCCCGGTGTGATGGTCCAGTCGCCAATCTCGATCTTGTCGTCAATGTAGAAAGCATGGGCAATCGTGCCACCATCGCTCGTCTGGTAGGTCGGCGAGATACGCGTGGTCGGATCGATGCCCGAGGCTCTGTTGTAGAAACCCGTTCGGGACGCGATTTCCGAGCTTTCTTCCCAGAGATAACGATAGCCGACGGTCACCTCCTGGGTAATGCCGCCGAGCTCGATCAGGCGCGAATAGCGCGGCTCGATACCGAAATAGCTGTAGCTGCGCGGAGCAGACGTCAGGCGATAGAGGCCGGCGCTGGCGCCTGTGCCCTGCTGCTCCACATGGCTGCCGCGGAAGGAATCCACGTAATAGGTCAGCACTTCGAAATTGTTGTCGCCGTCGTCATGCTGGTAGCGCAGCGAGATATCGTTGCGGCGGCCGCTGAAATCGTCATAGCGGCGTGTGGACTGGTAGGGATCGGCATCATATTCGGCGCTCGTCAGGCCGCCGGGCATCTTGCCCTCGCCCTCATAGTGGTGGAACTGGATGCCGAGCTTGTCCGTATCCGAAAACTCGTAAGCGCCCTTGGCGATGATATCGTCGATATCGGTGCGGTCGTTGGCGGCGCGATAGCCCTCGCCATGGATGCCCGAGTAGAGGATCGCGGCGCCAAGGCCGTCATCATTGGTGCCGCCGATCAGGAAATTCGGCGTCGCCTTGACGTGGCCGTTATTGCCGGCGATCTCCGCGCCGGAGGAGAAGCGAGCGGTGAAATCCTCCGGTATTGGACGGGTGACGAAATTGATGATGCCGCCGACATTCTGCGGCCCGTAGCGCACCGAACCGGCGCCGCGCACGACGTCGATCGTTTCGACATTTCCAAGCGTCAGCGGAAAGAGTGAAAGCTGCGGCTGGCCATAGGGCGCGTAAGCCAAGGGAATACCGTCCATCAATACAGTGGAGCGTGGCGACAGGCGTGAGGTCAGGCCGCGCACGCCGAGATTCAGCGACACATCGCTACCGCCGGTGCCATTGGCTTCCTGCACCTGGACGCCGGGGATCTGGTTCAGCGCATCGCGGATATCCTGCGCACCACGCTCTTCAAACTGTTCGCGATCGAGGATCGTGCGGGCGCCTGGGTGTTTCAGCACCTTCTCCTCGTTCGGTTCTTCCAGCCAATTGCCGGTGATCTTGATCGTTTCGAGCTGGGTGACAGGGCCGCTGGCGGCCTCCTGCGCCAGCGCCGATGTGGCAGATGCCAGAAGGGCAACGGTGAGAGCGAGCTGCTTTCCTTGGAATTTGGGGGCAAACATGGAGGATTTTCCGTAGGCGTTCGAGAAGTCAGGGCAACAGGGGACCTTGCCGGAAATGCCCTGGGCATTCCGACGCAAGAGACTGTTTTTGTTGAATGATTATTGGATAATATCAGCCGTCACGCCGGTATCGGCGTCTGGGCACGGTCTTATGGGAGAAAGGACGGACTTCAGCCGTCTTGCTGCGATGAAACAGGCGCGTCATGCAATAACCCCGATAGTCAACGCCGCTGCGGCACGGCGCAATGTCGTGGTGACTACAATATTGTAGTTTGTATTTCAATAAACATAACTGAATTTCTCATGTTTATTTTCATGCAGGTGGAATTGCAAAGAGATCGCGAAGATCAGTCGTTGCCGAGCGCCTGATCGCGCAGGTCTGCAAGGCGCTTCTTGGCATCCGTCGCCTGCTGCTGGTTGCGGACCGCAACGCCATAGGCAAGGAGATCGGCGATAACGATGGCACCGATGCTCCAGCTTGCCAGCTTGGAGGGCGAACCGATGCAGGTCAAAATGGCCGAAACCTTGTCGGCATAGGTGGCGCGGAGCTGCACGCCGCAGACTAGAATGACCTTGCAGCCGATATCCCGGAGCTGCCGAACGATGAGCTTGAATTCGGCGGTCTCGCGCACGGCATGGAACATGATGATGACATCGGCGGGACGCAGATCGATCAGCTCATTGGCAAGCGTAAAACCCGAGGCGCCGGAACAGCGGGTGCGCACGCCAGCACGGCTGAGCGCAATCGAACAATGGCGCGCCTCCACCTCGGCAGTGCCCATGCCGATGCACCAGACCGTATCGGCCTCTTCGACGAGCGAAATGGCGGATGCGAGCATTGCGCCATCCATCTGCTCCTCGGTGGAGGTCAGCACTTCGCGAGCGGTCGCAAACATCTGCCCGGCGACCTTTTCAAGATCGCCGCCGGTGGCGCGGAAACGCTGTTCCAGACGATCGCTGGTGGAAATGGTGCGCGCCATGACGCGGCCCGATACCCGCTTCAGCTCCGGCAGGCCGGAAAAGCCAAGGCGCTTGGCGGTCCGGATGACGGTCGCATCGCTGGTGCCGGTCTCGGCGGCGATCTCCTCGGCGCTGCGGAAAATCAGCACATCGATCGGCATCTTCACCAGATGCTCGGCCACGGCCAGTTCCGACCGACTGAGCTTGGTCCTGTGCTCTTCGAAATGCTCTCTGAGCACCGACGAGGATCGATCGCTTCCGTTCATCCGCCCTTCCCTAGATGATATTCAGAAGGCCGAATAACCGACTTTGGTGCGTAGCGAAACAAGAAACCGATCAGGCGTTTCTCAACCCGCGATACTCAGGCTCAGGCTCTCGCCCATGAACGGCCGGTCGCCCTCGCCTTTCTGGCCATGGCCCACACTCCAGCGTGACGGCCAGACAAGGCGTTGAAGCCCCGTTGAGGCGATCGCCTCGAAGGACGACCAAGCCTCGCTGTCCTTTGAGCGCCAGAGCACGCCGCCTGGCCCCATGCCGCCATGCAACAGAATATGGAGATCGAAATCCTCGCCCGGCGGCAGGTCCGGCCCGAAGAAATAGTAGGGGCTGCGACCGGGGTCGCGGCCGAGGATAAGCGTCAACTGCTGCTGCTTGCCGCGCAGGCCAAGCCATAGGGGCGCCAAGCCTTCATCGCCGAAAGCCGAGAAGATCGTCTGCTGGGACGCGCAGGCGTCCGAGGCCATCCGACCGCTCAGGCGGAGTTCGACGACCCGGTCGGACCCCGTCGGACCCGCCCAGAGAGCGTCACTGACGCCATGGGCAACGCTGCACCATTTATCCTCGCTCGCAAGAACAGGCGGCCATTGCAGGCTTTCCCGTGCAACGCCTTCGGTATCGAGAACCTGATAGCGCAGGCCGTCCTCATCGAGGGCTGCCTGAATGCCGTGGAGATATTCGACACCCTCCGGCATTCTGTGCGCGGTACCGGCGCCAGCCGTGCATATCTGCAGCACACCGCGATGGGCCTGCACGTCGAAAGCGAGGATATGGCTGCAGCAATAGGCGAAAACACCTGACGCCACGAGAATATCCCAGAAGCGATCGGCATATTCGCGACCGATCTCGCGCTGATAGGCGCCCGCGTACCCATTGATCGGAAAGACCGGGTGGTGGCCGAGCACCAGCTTGTAGCGGGCATCGGCATGGGCCTTCAGGGTCGTCTCAAGCCACTCGGTTTCGACGTGGCCCTCGCCGCCGAGACCGGTCCAGAGCGTATGGACGAAGACCATGAGCAGATCGCCGCGGCGAACCCAATAGGCCAGCCCCTCCTGCCCCGCGGGCCCGTTTGCCGGAAGGCCGAGCGTGTCGCGGAACACGGCCTCGCTCATCTCGTCATAGGTCGTGTGATTGCCGGTCGTATGCCACATCGGAATGTTTTCGCGGTCGAGCCAGGCCATCTCGACATCGAACCAGTGCCGCCACTGGGCGCGCAGCGATGCTTCATCCGCCGTCAGGCCGATGATCTCGTCGCCTGGAAAGAGGATGAACTGCGGCTGGGGCTCAAGCCGGCGCAGGACAGCGTTCACGGATGCGAAGGTACGCTCGTGCAGAGCGCCGGCAACGCCCGAGCAGGAATCGCCGTAGAGCACGAATTGATGGCCGCCCGGCCTGGGCAGCAAGGCTTTGATCGGGGATGTGTCGGCCATGAAAACACGCGGAGAAAAGAGGGAAAAACTTTAAAAAACAAAGCCCCCGGACGATGCCGGGGGCTTAAGGAAATAATGGACCGTCTTAGACGAACTGGCTGAGGCCGGGCACGGAGGCGACGACCTGATCGACCACCTCTTCGCCGGCATATTGCTTGGCGATGGCGATGGTTTCCTTGGCGAGCGAGGTGATTTCGCTCATGCCGAGGCCTTCGCTCATCAGCTGCTGGCCGAGGCCCATGATGCCGCCGCCACCGAGCGCGCTCATGAGGCCGCCGAGAAGACCGCCGCCGCTGCTGGAGCCTTCGCCGTTGAACTGGGCGACGAGTTCGGTGGCGCCGGGGATTTTTTCGATCATTTCGGCGACCGGGCCGTCGGCTGCTTCGCGCTGCAGGAAGCCGAGCATCATACCGAGCGCCTTTTCGGCCAGATCAGGCGCAATGCCCACACGATTGGCGATTTCAGTCACAATCTCATTCATCGTCTGCCTCCTGTTTTTTGACGTTAACGTCAACGTAATCGAATCAAGGCGGCAACTCAAGCGGCGCTTTGTGAGGCGCCTCTTTCCTGCTTTTCGTTTTAACACAGACAGTTGTCCGTCTCCTGTCGCCTGCTTATAACAGACAAACGATATTTGCATGAATGTGCGGAAAGAGGATTATCGCATATTCTGGAATGAAGCGGCGGCATCGCCCGAGGGAGATATTCTTACATGCTCGAGGACGGCAAGATTTTCATCGGCGCAAGCCGCAATCCTGATGACAGCATCAACAAGGGCGAATATCTCGACCTCAAATTCGGCAACCGCCACGGGTTGGTGACGGGTGCCACCGGTACGGGTAAAACAGTGACGCTTCAAGTGCTGGCCGAGGGATTTGCGAGAGCCGGCGTGCCGGTCTTCGCCGCCGACATCAAGGGCGACCTTTCGGGCATCTCCGCCAAGGGCGAGCCGAAGGATTTCCTCACCAAGCGGGCCGAGCAGATCGGCTTTACCGACTACGAATTCGAGCAGTTCCCGGTCATCTTCTGGGATCTCTTCGGCGAGAAGGGCCACCGCGTGCGCACCACCGTCGCCGAGATGGGGCCGCTGCTGCTTGCCCGCCTGATGGACGCTTCCGAGCCGCAGGAAGGCGTCATCAACATCGCCTTCAAGATCGCCGACAAGGCCGGCCTGCCGCTGCTCGACCTCAAGGATTTCACGGCGCTGCTCAACTACATGGGTGAGAATGCGTCGGAACTTTCCAGCCAGTTCGGCCTGATTTCCAAAGCCTCCGTCGGCTCCATCCAGCGTGCGCTGCTGGTGCTGGAACAGCAGGGTGCAGAACATTTCTTCGGCGAGCCGGCGCTCAAGATTTCAGACATCATGCGCACGTCGAACAATGGCTACGGTCAGATCTCCGTGCTTGCCGCCGACAAGCTGATGATGAACCCGCGCCTTTACGCCACCTTCCTGCTTTGGCTGCTCTCCGAGCTCTTCGAGGAACTGCCTGAGGTCGGCGACCCCGACAAGCCGAAGCTCGTCTTCTTCTTCGACGAGGCGCATCTGCTCTTCAACGATGCGCCGAAGGTGCTGACCGAACGCGTGGAACAGGTTGTGCGCCTCATCCGCTCCAAGGGCGTCGGCGTCTATTTCGTGACGCAGAACCCGCTCGACGTGCCGGAAACGGTACTCGCCCAGCTCGGCAACCGCTTGCAGCATGCGCTGCGCGCCTATTCGCCGCGCGAGCAGAAGGCGGTGAAGACGGCCGCCGATACCTTCCGCCCCAACCCCGCCTTCGATTGCGCCACCGTCATCACCACTCTCGGCACCGGCGAGGCGCTGGTTTCGACGCTGGAAGCCAAGGGCGCGCCGTCGATCGTCGAGCGAACGCTGATCCGCCCGCCATCCGGCCGCGTAGGACCGGTAAGCGACGCCGAGCGCCAGCAAATCATGGACCGCAGCCCGGTTCTCGGCGTCTATGACGAGGACGTGGACCGCGAATCCGCCTTCGAAATGCTGACGGCACGCGCCAAGAAGGCCGCCGATTCCGACGCCGCCAAGCGAGCGCAAGAAGAGGTCCCGGCGCCACAGGAGGGCAGCACCACGTCAGGCTGGACGCTGCCCGGCTTTGGCGGCGGCGATGACGACAAGGCACAGCCTCGCGGCCGCTCCGGTTATCAGCGTGAAACGGTGGTGGAAGCGGCGATGAAGAGCGTGGCGCGCACGGTGGCGACGCAGGTCGGCCGGGCGCTGGTACGCGGCATATTGGGAAGCTTGAAGCGGTAAGTCTAAAGCGTGGCGCGATCTTTCAGACTCGCGCAACGCTTTAGACCTTTGTTTTTACGCATGTCGTTATCGCAAAACCGCTTCACACTCTTGCGCGGCATGCTTTAGTCATCGCTTGCGGACAAATTCCGTGCGCAGGACGAGACCCTTGATCGTATCGTGACGGCAGTCAATCTCTTCGGGATTGTCCGTCAGACGGATCGAGCGGATGACCGTGCCCTGTTTCAGGGTCTGGTTGGCGCCCTTTACCTTCAGGTCCTTGATAAGCGTGACGGAATCGCCGTCCTTCAACACGTTTCCAGAGGCGTCGCGAACCTCGGACGCAGCCTGTGCGGCCGCAGCCATCTCGGAGGGAGCGCGCCATTCGCCTGTCGCCTCGTCATAAACATATTCGTCGTCACCGCCTGCCATCACTTTGCCCTCGATCAGGAATTTCCTCAGTCCATAGACGGCCGCTTATAACGATCACACGATGCTGTGCAACTATAGTGGCAAACAGGCAGGCGAAATGTGTCTGGCCACGATCAAGGAGTTCCAGCCTTTGCGATAACCGCTGACCTGCGCACCATCCTCTCTGTGGTCAGGCCGCAGATCGACCAGCTTCGGCACGGCGGCGGCGCATCAGGAAGAGTGCGAGCGCCGAAAGGCAGATCGAGATTTCCAGCAGGAATGTCCAGTGAAGCAGGAAGCTCATGATCCAGCTGGCATGGGTTGCGGGGACTCGAACCAGCTCGAATTCATGAAAGGAAAAAGGTGCCAACCAAAAGAGCGGCGCCGCGATCGTATCCATGACCATATGCAGCATGGCGGCTGCGAAGAAGACGCAACCTGCAGCGAGCCAGGCCGGACGAAGCCATTTGAGGAGCGGCAGGATCAGGATCGCCGAGACCAGCCAGAAGAGCGGCCAATGCGTAACATAAGCATGGTGATGAACCCGACCGCCGGAGGCGTAGAAATAGATCATGTCAAAATCCGGCATGACGCTGCCGATCAGCGCTGCCGCCATGATGGTGATGGACGACGCCCTGCGTCGCGCGGCAGTTCCGAGAATATAGCCTGCCGGCAGATGAGCGATGAGCATGCCGTGCCTCCCTGTGATGCCTGACATCGCTAAGAAGCGATTGTGTCGGGATCAAAGCGGCCGCGACATGAAGACTTCAGTGTGGCTGATTTCAGCTGGCACGGTGTGAAAAGGCGGGCAATGGGTAAAGCCGAAGGCTTCGTAGAGGGAAAGCGCGCTCTTCAGATAGGCGGCGGTATTGACGAGCATAGTGGGGCGGCCGCTCTTTTTTGTTTCCTCGAACACCCGCCGCATCAGCACATTGCCGATGCCCCGACCGCGAAAGGCGGGGTCCACGTAGAATTTATGGATCTCCATGGCAGCAGTCTCGAATGGTGCGAGCGCGATGCAGCCTGCCGGTGCTCCCTCCCATCTGGCGAGGAACATCATCGCTTCGTTGGAACTGTATTTCCGGGCGAGGCTTTCATGATTTTCGCCGTGAAAAAGCGTCATGACAATCTCGGCAGGAACGCCATGATCACGTCCCATCTCCACATCCAGGGCACCGAGCGCCTCGCAGAAGCCGGCGGCAATGACGAAATCCTCTGTGCTGCCTGCCCTTGAAACGGAAATCATCCCGCGTCCCCCGATCCCGGATGATGAAGGCCTTTCATACCATCTGAGCGTGTTTACTGCCATCGTGATCCCTTGTTTCCAGCCGCGAGCAATGGTATTTCTCCGCTGCAACCGAGAAAGAAGGAGGGCTGCGCGTGAATATGTATTTCCGGCATCATCGCCAGCGTGGCCCAGTCAACGCCCTGCAGATGCGTTTGCAGGGCTGACCAGAGACCGTTTCTCACAAATCTCTTCCTGGTCCGCCCCTTGTGGCACTGCTGCACCTGAATGCCCACCGTTCAAGCTGCAAGCATTTCATAATCCGCCAAGCATAACGCGCTTTTCCGTTGATGGCTGGAAGCCCCCGGATATGCGCGATCGCTTGGCAAGACCAGGATACGATCATGACCCTCATCAATATCCGCAATCTCGGCATCGTGCTGTCCGCGCCGCTGTTTTCGAAACTCAATCTCGTCGTCAATGCCGGCGACCGGATCGGCCTCGTGGCGGCGAACGGGCGCGGCAAATCCACCCTGCTCAACCTCATGACGGGCAAGCTGGAACCGACCGAAGGCGAGATCACCAAGGCGCGGGGGCTCACCATCGGCCATATGGAGCAGAATGTGCCGCCGGCACTTCTTGACGTGACCTTCCGTGAAGCCGTGCTTCTCGCCCTTCCTCCTGACCAGGCTGACGGCGAAAGCTGGCGTGCGGATGTCGTGCTGGAATCGCTCGAAGTGCCCGAGGAGTTGCGCGAGCGGCCGCTCCGACAGCTCAGCGGCGGCTGGCAGCGGCTGGCACTGATCGCCCGCACCTCAGTGAACGAACCCGACGTGCTGCTGCTCGACGAACCGACCAACCATCTCGACCTCGAAAAGATCGCGCAGGTGGAAAATTGGCTGAACGCACTGCCGCGCGATACGCCTGTGATCATCTCCAGCCACGACCGCGCCTTCCTCGATGCGACGACCAACCGGACGCTCTTCCTGCGGCCGGAGCAATCGCCGGTCTTCGCCCTGCCCTATAGCCGGGCGCGGTCCGCGCTCGACGAGGCGGATGCCTCCGATGCGCGGCGCTACGAGAAGGATATGAAGACGGTCGAACAGTTGCGCAAGCAGGCGGCGAAGCTCAACAATATCGGCATCAATTCCGGCAGCGACCTGCTGGTGGTCAAGACGAAGCAGTTGAAGCAACGCGCCGAAAAGCTGGAGGAAACCGCAAAGCCCGCCCATCTGGAGCGTTCGGCAGGCGCGATCCGTCTCGCCAACCGCGGCACGCATGCCAAGGTTCTGGTGACGCTCGAGGATGCCGAGGTTAGGACGCCTGACGGCACGCTGCTCTTCCGCACGGGAAAGCAGTTCATCTGCCAGGGCGACCGCATCGTGCTGCTCGGCCTCAATGGTGCCGGCAAGTCGCGGCTCGTCTCCATGCTGCGCGCGGCGATTGCCGAGCCGGAAACGGCAAAGGCCGGCATCAAGGCCACGCCCTCGCTGGTGCTCGGCTATGGCGACCAGCTGCTTGCCGATCTCAGCGATGCCGACACACCGCTGCAGACGATCATCCGCCGCTTCGATGTCGGCGACCAGCGGGCACGCTCGCTGCTTGCCGGCGCCGGTATGACGATCGAGATGCAGGGCAAGCCGGTAAAACTCCTCTCCGGCGGTCAGAAGGCGCGGCTCGGCATGCTGGTGCTGCGGCTGACGCAGCCGAATTTCTACCTGCTGGACGAACCCACCAACCATCTCGACATCGAGGGGCAGGAGGCGCTGGAAAGCGAGCTGATGGCACATGAGGCGAGCTGCCTGCTCGTCTCCCACGACCGCAGCTTCGTACGGGCCGTCGGCAATCGCTTCTGGCTGATCGAGCGCAAGAAGCTTGTGGAGGTAGAGAGCCCGGAAGGATTCTTCGCGAGTGTAAGGGGAGCTGGATAGGGGTCGCAAGCGAGATTGCTCGCGACCCTTTTTTCAATGAACCCTAACGCTTCGCCGCGGACAGGCAGAAATAGGCGCCTTGTGGATCGATCGCCTGGCAGACCCAGCCGCCAGGAACCTCCATCGGACCGTTGATAACCTTGCCACGACCGCTGTTAATCCGGTCGATGGCGGCATCGAGCGTCGGCACGGTGAAATAATAGGACCAGAAAGACATGCCGACTTCCGGCGGGCGGGTCATCATGCCGCCGGTCTGTTTTCCGTGCTCGGCGAAGATGTGGTAGACGCCCATCGGACCCATGTCGAAGTCCTGATCCTTCGTCCAGCCAAAGAGCTTGGCATAGAAGGCGAAGGCCTTGGCGCCGTCATTGGCGTAGAGTTCGCGCCAGCCGACATGGCCGGGCGTGTCGAAGGGCAGCTCCGGTGGCGGATTTTCCATCGGCAGCGGCGTCATGATGCAGAGCACCGCTCCATCAGGATCGGCTACCACGGCAAAGCGGCCTATGCCTGGAATATCCGCCGGCTGACGGCGGACGGTACCGCCGTTTGCCGAGAAGTCGCGTGCCGACTGATCGACATTGTCGACGGCGACGTAACCGGTCCAATTCGGCGGAATGCCCTGCCCCTCCAGCTCTGCGGGAAAGGGCATCATGCCGGCGACCCTGACGCCGTTTGCTTCGAAGATGGTGTATTCCGGCTGGTCTGCCGCCGGCATTTTGCTCCAGGTCCAGCCGACGACCGAGCCATAGAATCTCGCCGCCGCATCGGGGTCCGGCGTCATCAGCTCGCACCATATGAACTTGCCATGCGTATTGGACATCGTGTTCTCCTCGGTCCACGCTTGAGTTCTGTCTCTTGGTTTTTACGCAATTCCGGCGCAAAACCACTCTCGCACTTTTGCGGGAATTGCTCTTGATGTGCCCCGGCGATTTCAGCCCTTGCGGGTATATTTGACTTCCATGAACTGCTTCCAGGTGCCGTCAGCTTCCTTGACGCTCGATGTGAAGGTTCTGACGTTATCGTCGAGAAAGGCGATCTGCTCGCGATAGTCGGCAAGGCCATCGCCTTCGAAGGCCGGGCCCTTGGTGTAGAGCGACAGAACATTGCCCGAGGGCTCGATCTCGCCCTCATAGGTCCACATGTAGTCCATCATCGAGCCGATCCAGCTGCCGACATATTTGCCCTTGGCCGAGTCGTAGCCGAGCGTCAGGATCGTCGTTGCCTGCTTGCCGTCGGTCATTTCACCGGCTCCTTCGGCAACGAACCAGATGCCTTGCAGGGAGCGCACGGTCTCTTCCCAGGGCTTGTCGCCGGTCATGTCCGAAGCGGCGACGGTCCAGCGACCGACCATTCTCTCCAGGAAAGCATGCTCCTTCAGCACTTCTGCAGTCTTCATCGTCCTTCTCCTGCGGATGATGGATGGCTGGCTGGATGCTTCACGCAATTCCGAACGCAAAACCGCGCAGCACTTTTGCTGGAATTGCGTCAGTGGCAACAGGACGAGGCCTGGGGGCTTTCCTCATATTCGTCGTGGCGCTTTACGAAATCCATGGTCGAATCTTCGTTGCGGCCCTTGGGTGCGTGATCCAGGATCATCAGCGTACCAAGGATTTCTTCCGCGCCGCGGGCATAGCTCGAATAGGTATGGAACACTTCGCCCTTCTCATTCCGGTAAAAGGCCGAAAGTCCGGGCAGCTCGTCATTGGCGTCAGAGGGCGCTGTCGGAGAGAAATTATAAAAGACCTTGTCTTTGGCAAGGTCCTCAGGCGTGAAAGATACGTGATAATCGAAGTTGAAATCGCTGCCGAAGGACGAGACCCAGGGGAACTTCCAGCCCATGCGCTGCTTGTAGGCCTCGATCTTGGCAAGCGGTGCGCGGGCGACGGCGACAAGTGTAACGTCGTGGTGGTTCAAGTGCGGCAGCGTGCCGTCGAGATGATCGGCGAGGAATGAGCAGCCGGGGCAACCGGCCTCCCATTCGGGGCCGAACATGAAGTGATAGACCATGAGCTGGCTGCGGCCATCGAAAAGGTCGGCGAGCGATTTCCGCCCCTGCGGCGTGTCGAACGTGTAGTTCTTGTCTACTTTCACCCAGGGCAACGTCATGCGCTCGGCATTCACCTTGTCTCTGAGATGGGTCGCCTCCTTCTCCCTCAAGAGCAAAGCTCGGCGGGCTTCGAGCCATTCCTCGCGGGAAACGACGGGATTTTGGGTAACCTTGTTCAACATGATCTACGCCCTCCTCCGGCGCGGCCGGCATTTTCCGGCAGATAGTCTCCTCTTCTTGACTAAATACATTGATATCAATAGAAATAGATCATGTCAAACTCGATCGCGATTCCTTTTTCCACGACGCTTCTGGTGCGGGATACGTGCCTGTGCCTGCATGTGCAGCGCGCGGCGCGCGCGCTCGCAAGGCTGTTCGACGATGCGCTGCGGCCCGTCGGCCTCACCAACGGCCAGTTCTCCCTGCTGATGTCCCTGAACCGGCCGGAGCCGCCACCGATGGGACCGGTCGCGAGCCTGCTCGCCATGGATCAGACGACGCTGACGGCGGCACTGAAGCCACTGCAACGCAAGGGTTTAGTCGATATAGTACCGAACCCGAGGGACCGGCGTGGCCGTCTTCTGCGCCTGACGGATGACGGGCGGGCAGTCCTGCGACAGGCGCTGCCAATCTGGGAAAGCACGCATGCGGCACTCGAGACGAAATTGCCTGAGGGCAACGGCGATCACCTGAGACGCGACCTGCAATACCTAACGTGACCCTGCAGAGTCTGCATGGGTGGTCGCGAAATTAGCCGCAAAAAGCCTCTTGACTTAGAGTGCGCTCAAAGCCGTAGCTTCCTTGGCGTCGTGACGAGAACAGGTGTCTCATGAAGATCAGTGACCTTGCGAAACGGTCCGGTTTGTCGGCTCATACGCTGCGCTATTACGAGCGTATCGGCCTGCTCCCCTATGCCGATCGCGACCGATCCGGACAACGCGACTACGACGCTTCCATCCTTTCCTGGATCGAGTTTGTCGGCCGTCTGAAGACGACCGGCATGCCGATCCGCGACATGCTCCATTATGCGAAGCTTGCCGATAACGGGAAAGCCACTTTCAGCGAGCGTCGCGAGATGCTCAGGGAGCATCGTGAGCGTGTCCGGGCCCACGTGGCCGATCTCGAAACCTGCCTTCGCGTCCTCGACGGCAAAATCGCCTCCTATGAAGAGGCGGAAGAAAGGATGAGAGATGACAGACTCAACAATGCGGACACGCCGGCTCGGGCAAGGACTTGAGGTCGGATCGATCGGCCTCGGCTGCATGGGTATGAATTGGGCCTATGGCGCGACCGCCGCCGACAGGGGCGAGGCAATCGCCACGATCCACCATGCGCTTGATCGTGGCGTAACCCTGCTCGATACGGCCGACAGCTATGGCCCGCACACCAACGAAGAACTCGTGGGGGAGGCGATCAAGGGCCGGCGTGATCAAGTGGTACTGGCAACCAAGTTCGGCATCGTGCGCGCAGCTGGAGCGATACCAGGCGTCAGCGCCCAGACGGCCAACGGACGGCCCGAATATGCAAAAGCATCCTGCGAAGGGTCTCTACGGCGGCTCGGCGTCGACCATATCGATCTCTACTATCTCCACCGTGTCGATCCCGATACGCCGATTGAAGAGACCGTGGGCGCGATGAAGGAACTCGTCGAAGCCGGCAAGGTCAGACATATCGGTCTGTCGGAAGCCCGCGCTGACACAATCCGCCGGGCACATGCCGTGCATCCCATTACCGCCGTTCAAAGCGAATATTCGCCCTGGTCACGCGATCCGGAAGACGGCGTGTTGCAGACGCTTCGTGAACTCGGGATTGGGCTCGTGGCCTATTCGCCGCTCGGACGCGGCTTCCTGTCCGGCGCGATCAAGTCCGTCGACGAACTTGCGCCCAATGACTACAGGCGGACCTCGCCGTGGTTCATGGGTGACAATTTCAGGCGCAATCTCGAACTCGTCGCCGTGTTCGAAGAGATTGCGCGCCGCAAGGGCGCTACACCGGCGCAACTGGCTCTCGCCTGGGTGATGGTTCAGGGCGAAAATATCGTGCCCATTCCCGGCACTCGCCGCCGCGCGCGACTGGACGAGAATCTTGGAGCGGCTGGCGTTGATCTTACACCTGGAGATATCGAGGAAATCGCGAGGGCCCTGCCCCGCGCCGTCGGAGATCGCTACGGCGAAATCGGCATGCGGACGCTCAACGGATAAACATCCGGAAGTCGAAGTCTTCTCCCCAATCTGTGGGGAGAAGACATAGCGTTGTCGCGACGATCAGCGGGTCAGGTCGAGCGATGCCGTCAGGTTGCCCATCGGCGGCTCGTTGTTCAGCGCCAGCGCCCTGTCGCGGGCGAGCAGGCCCGGCAGAACCGGCAGGTCGTAGCGGGTGGTGATCAGGCGCAGGATCGAGGTCGTGTCATACTGCGTATGATCGACCATGCCGCCCTTGGCGTAAGGCGAAATGATGAAAGCAGGAATGCGGTTGCCCGGCCCCCAGCGATCGGCCTTCGGCGGGGCGACGTGATCCCAAAAACCGCCGTTTTCGTCATAGGTAACGACCACGAGCATGTGGCCCCATTGCGGGCTCTTCTCCAAATGCGAGACCAGATCGGCAAGATGCTGGTCGCCGCTCGAAACATCGGCGTAACCGCCATGCTCGTTGAGGTTGCCCTGCGGCTTGTAGAAGGAAACGGCCGGCAGCTTGCCGTCGTCGATATCCTTGATAAAGGCCTCGCCGCCGAGGCCGCCGTCCTTCAGGTGCTCGGCGCGGGCTGATGTGCCCGGCGCGAAATTGGCGAAGTAGTTGAACGGCTGGTGGTGAAACTGGAAGTTCGGCACCGGCGTGGCATTCTTGCCATCGAGGGCTGCCTGCCAGGCGCCACCATACCATGCCCAGGTGACGCCCTTCAGCGACAGCAGGTCGCCGATGGTGATCTCGTGCTGCGGCGGCAGCGTGTTCGGCTGCGAGGGATCGGCATAGGCGGCATCGCCGTCCTTGGCCGGGGCGTTGGCGCTCGGCTGGTAAGGCGGCTGCATGGTGTTGACCGCGTAGAAATCCGGCGTGAGGTTGCCGTCGGAGACGAACTTCGGAGCACCGTCGAGGGCGGACTTCGGTGCATTGTCGGCAACCGTCAGCGAAATGCCGTCGGCATCGACCTTGGCGATCGTCGGCTTGGCCGGGCTCTTGTCGGCATCGGCATAATAGGGCGCGCAGGCGCAGACCAGTTGGAAGTGGTTGAAGAAGGAGCCGCCGAAGCCGCCCTGGAAGAAATTGTCGGCCAGGACGTATTTTTTGGCGACCTGCCACATGGGCAGGATCGAGCCGTCATAATGGCCCATGACGAGGCTGCCGGAATCGGCCCAGGCAACGAACTTATCGTTCTTGCCGCCATCGATCTGCATCTGCTCCTGGTAGAAGCGGTGCCAGAGGTCGCGGGTGATGACGTTTGTCGCCTGCGCAAAGCCCTTGGGATCGTCGATCGAGAAGACGGCGTTGGCGAGGTGAGCAGACTGGGCCTCGGTGATGGCGGGCGTGACACCCTTGGCGGTCAGGCCGCCCCAGGCCGGCGGTAATTCTGCAAGCGGCGCGCCGTCACGATCGAGCTGACGTGCCTGGTTTTCGCTTGCATTGGCAAGGCCGTTGGCACCCGGAAAGCTGCCATAGAGGTTATCGAAACTGCGGTTTTCGGCGTAGATGACGACGATATTCTGGATCTTGTCCATGCCGGCGGGTGCTGCATGGGCGGCCGTGGCAAGCGCCAGCGGTAGCATGGCCGAACCGGCCAACGAGAGATTGCGGAGGAGATTCAGTCTGGTCATGGCGGGATACCTCATGGCTAAGGGGGCGTGGCTAGAGGGGCGCCGGGCGGACGTGGAATGGCCAAGCGCAGGCGAGACGCTATTCCCGCCATCTATCAACTTTGTGACATCGAGCGGGTTGCGCCTGCGGCCGGTACGCGCCCGTCATCAATCTGTTGCAGTCAGGTTCGATCATGAGGGCCCACAATGTTAACCCATTGGAATCCCTGGCATGGCGACGAAGATTATCTGGCTCCTCCGGTCTGGTATGGCGCTCGGTTTGGCGGCGACGGCGATCGGTTTTGCCATTCTGCCCCTGCGGCAAAGCAGCGCGGCCGTCACCGGCGGCGTGCATCCTGGCCCCATGTCACGGACGCAAGCTTATGCCCGCGCCGAAGCGCTGACGGAACTCGGCCGCAAGATGTTCTCCGACACTTCGCTTTCCGCCTCCGGCGTACAGGCCTGCGCCTCCTGCCACGATCCGCATCATGCTTTTGCACCTGCTACCGCGACACCGGTCGAAATGGGCGGGCCGCATATGGATCAGCCGGGACAGCGCGCCGTGCCAACCTTGCGCTACCTGCAGGCGATACCCTCGTTCACAGAGCATTTCTACGATTCCGAAGACGAAGGCGACGAGAGCGTCGACAACGGGCCAACGGGCGGCCTGACCTGGGACGGGCGCGTGGACCACGGTTCCGACCAGGCGAAGATCCCCCTGCTTTCGCCCTTCGAAATGGGCAACAAGGATGAGGCCCAGGTCGTCGCCTCGCTCCGCAAGGCGGTCTATGCGGAGGATTTCCGGGAGATTTTCGGCCAGGACATATTCGGTAGTGCCGGGGATGCCTTCCAGGGTGCGGTCGAGGCTCTCAGCACCTTCGAGCAGAGCGGCGCGGATTTCTACCCCTACTCCAGCCGCTATGACGCCTTCCTTGCCGGCAAGGGAACGCTGACGGCGCAGGAGCTGCATGGGCGCGAACTCTTCGAGGATCCGGCCAAGGGAAACTGTTCGAGCTGTCATCTGAGCGAGCCCGCCAATGATGGCGAGCCGCCGCAATTTTCCGACTTCGGCTTCCTGGGGCTGGCGGTGCCGCGGAACATGGCGATCCCCGCCAACAGCGACCCTGATTATCACGATCTCGGCCTCTGCGGCCCTCAGCGTACCGACTTCAGCAACCGGCCGGAATATTGCGGCCTGTTCCGCACGCCGACGCTGCGCAATGTGGCGCTGAAGAAGAGCTTCTTCCACAATGGCTATTTCCATTCGCTGCGTGACGTCGTCTCCTTCTACGCCACGCGCGACAGTGATCCCGGCCGCTGGTATCCGAAGAATGCAGACGGCACGATCCGCAAATATGATGACGTTCCGCAGGTCTATTGGGACAATCTCAACCAGGATCCGCCCTTCGGCCGCAAGCCCGGCGACCCGCCGGCGCTGACGGAATCGGAAATCGACGACATCGTCGCCTTCTTAGGCACGCTGACTGACGCGGACCAGCTGCCCGGCTCAACGCAGCAGGCAGCACATTAATTCAAAAGAAAAGGCCGGAGCGTTGCCCCGGCCTTTCTTCACTGGCACTGCAAAATAATCAGGCGACCGTGACCGGTACTTCGGTCGAGGTGCGCATGGCGTGGCTGTAAGGGCAGACGATGTGGGCCGCAGCAGCGAGCTTTTCAGCGGTTTCGCGGTCGACGCCCGGGATGTTTACGGTCAGGGCCACTTCGATACCGAAGCCGCCGCCATCCTCACGCGGGCCGATGCCGACGGTTGCGGAGACGGTGGTTTCCTCGGGAATCTTGACCTTTTCCTTGCCGGCCACAAATTTCAAAGCACCGAGGAAGCAGGCCGAATAACCGGCCGCAAAGAGCTGTTCGGGATTGGTGCCCGTTGCGCCGTCGCCGCCGAGTTCCTTCGGCACGGTCAGCGTGACGTCGAGAACGCCGTTTTCGGAAACGGCTCGGCCTGCGCGGCCACCGGTGGCGGAAGCTTTGGTCGTATAGAGAATAGGCATGACAATCTCCTTTGGTTGGCCCCGTTCGTTCGGGTTGAGTTTTTAATAACGCCCAATTAAATTGTACGCAAGTGAATTTTGCAAATTGCATTCGGAATTTGAAAAGAGGACAATGAGACCTCTGAGGATGACAGCGATGAAAGCGAGAACGGCGAAAGTGATGGAAATACCGGAAGAGGAAAAGCGACTGGAGAAGCAGCTCTGTTTCGCGGTTTACGCGACGGCGCATGCCTTTACCCGCGCCTACAAGCCCATACTCGACAAGGTGGGCCTCACCTATCCGCAATATCTCGTCATGCTGGTTCTATGGGAAAAAGCCGAACTGCCGGTCAAGACGATCGGCGAGCAGCTCGATCTCGATTCCGGCACGCTCTCGCCCCTCCTCAAGCGGCTGGAGCAGAACGGCCTCATCAAGCGCACCCGCGATTCCCGCGACGAGCGGCAGGTCATCGTGTCGCTGACGCCGAAAGGTCAGGCGATGAGGGGCGAGGTCAATACGATCATGTCTTCTATCGGCGAGGCGATCGGCTGCACACTGGAGGAAATGGCCGTCATGCGCGACATGCTGAGCCGACTCAGGGGGAATCTCAACGCAAGCATATAGGCCGGGACTTGATGATGGGCTGAAAGAGGATGCCCGCGCCACCCTGGCGCGGGCAATTTGCATTATTCTGCTGCCTGATAGGCCTGCGGGCGAAGCGTGGCGGTCTTCGGGCCGACGGCGGCAAGCAGAGTGATCAGGATCGCCAGCAGCGCCACGAAGACGATGCCGCCGACATAGGGATCCCAGCCGACGTGCGGGGCTGCGGCGAAGATTGCGGAGGCCGCCGCCAGCACAATGCCGCCGCCGATCTGGAAAGAGGCAAAGAGCAGGCCGGAGGCAAGACCGGACTTGTCCTCTTCAACATCAGACAGTGCGGCAACCTGGATCGCCGGATAGGTCATGGCATAACCGACGCCGAGCGGGATCTGGTTGAGGGCAACCAGGATGATCGGATCGATATGGCCGACCAGCGCTACCCAGAGGATGTAGCTTGTCGCCTGCAGACCGACGCCGACAGCCATCAGGCCCGTCGTGCCGCGGTTTTGCGCCACAGTGGCAAAACGCGGTGCCAGGAACATGACGCAGACGCCGCCGAAGGCGAAGCAGAAGCCGGTGGCAAAGGCCGACCAGCCAATGACATCCTGATAATAGAGCGTGGCGATGAACTGGAAGCCGACATAGGCGCCCTGGAACAAAGCGGCGATGGCATTGGCATGGCTGAGTTTTGCCCTGCGGAAGATATGCAGCGGCACCATGGGATCGGCATGGCGCGATTCCACGATCAGGAAGAGTGCGATCAGCACCACGGAGGCAACGAGCGAGCCCCAGGTGAAGAAGTCATTCCAGCCGGCTGCGGCAGCATTGGTGATGCCGAAGACGAAAAGCAGCAGGCCGGGGGTGATCGTCAAGGCGCCCGCCCAGTCGAAATGCTTGCGTCCCTCACCGCGCCGCGCATCCGGGGGCAGGACAAAGGGAGCGATCGCCAGCGTGAGGATGGCGACCGGAGCGCCCATGACGAGCGTTGCCCGCCAGCTCACCAGGGTGGCGGCACCGCCGAGCACCATGCCGAGCACGAAGCCGGTGGCGCCGGTGGAGGCGAAGACGCCGAGCGCTTTTGCCCGCTTCTCGCCCTCGCCGAAGACGGAGAGCAGCAGGGCAAGGGCCGCCGGGGCGGTGAAGGCTGCGGCGATGCCCTTCACTAGGCGGGCAGCGATCAGCGTCGGCCCGCTATCCACGAAGCCGCCGGCAATGCTGGCGGCCGCGAAGATGCCGAGCGACCAGAGGAAAACGCGGCGGTGGCCGAAGAGGTCGGCGACACGGCCACCGAGCAGCAGGAATCCGCCATAACCCAGCACATAGGCGCTGACGGCCCATTGAAGCGAGGTTGCGGGCATACCAAGTTCGGTCTGGATGGCAGGCAGGGCGACCCCGATGGTGGACACATCCATGGCGTCAAGGAAATTCGCAGCGCAGAGCAGCAGCAACGCCAGGCCGGCTCCGCGTGGAGATGGGGAATTGGTCATCGATCTCAGTTCCTTCTTTGCTGCCGCTCTTGCCGGGAGGCTGGCCGGCGGCAGGGAACGAGAAAATGTACAGCTTCCAACCCTATTGCAAATTGATAGTACCCATGTCAGGTATTACTGATAATGATGAATGACGCTATCCTTCGCAAAATTGACCTGAACCTCCTGCTCGCCTTCTCGGTGTTGATGCAGGAGCGCAATGTCAGCCGCGCTGCCGAAAGGCTGCTGCTCGGCCAGCCCGGACTTTCGGCCGCTCTCAAGCGGCTGCGCGAGGCACTTGATGATGAGTTGTTCGTGCGCGTCGGCCGCGGCCTGCAGCCGACGGCGCGGGCGCTCGCCATCGCTCCGGCGATCGAGGATGCGCTCTCCGGCATCGAACGGGCGATCCGCCCGCCCACAGGCTTCGACCCGTCAACCTGGCAGGGCGAATTCCGCGTCGGCATGTGCGACAATCTGGAAACGGCCTTCTTCGGCCCTCTGGTCGCGCGGCTGCGCCAACTTGCGCCGGGCGCGCGGCTCGTGGGCGTCGCTGCCGACAAGCGCGATGCGGCGCAGATGCTCGATGACGGCGCGTATGAATTCAGCATCTCCGTTCATGGCGAACCGGCCTCCTGGCATATCCGCATGCCGCTGTTCGAGCAGTGCTCGATCGCCATTTACGATCCGCAGCAATTGAAGCTGAAGCCGCCCATCAGTGTCGAAGATTTTGTCGCAGCACCGCATATCGCCATCTCCTTCGTCGGCAGTGCGACGACGGCGGTCGATGCTGCGCTCGACAAGGTGGGCCTGAGCCGCAACGTCGTGGCGACCGTTCCCCGCTATTCGGCCGTGCCGCCGGCGCTGAGGGCCATGCCGTCGATCGCCGTCGTGCCGGAATCGCTGGGACGCTGCATGGCGCAGCTTCATAATCTCGAGGTGTCGATGCCGCCGATCAAGCTGCCGGCCGACCCAGTGTCGATGCTGTATCGGCGGGTGGACAGGGCGGACGAGCGGGCGTCTTGGTTTCGGCAGTTGTTTGTCGAGGTGGCGGACAAGGCGCTGCTTGCTTCGGGATGCAAGGCTGGGATTTGCGCCGAGGCGGCGTAACTATCAAGTCAAAAGAAAACCGCCCGTGTTGGGCGGTTTTTGTGTTTTGGGCGAGGCACCCTCTGGCCCTGCGCTTGCGCTTCGGGCGTTCGTCACTGCAATCGATTCACTGGATCGATTGCTCGGGCTTCGCCCGACCGTTCCTCACTGCCAAACAACGATCGGGGTTTTGTTCGGGACGCGATCGTAGAGGTCGATGATGTCCTGGTTGAGCAGGCGCACGCAGCCCGACGAGACGGCCTTGCCGATGGAGCGCCATTCCGGATTGCCGTGCAGGCGGTAGAGCGTATCTTCGTTGTTCGAGAAGATGTAGAGCGCGCGCGCACCGAGCGGGTTCAGGAGGCCTGGCTCCATGCCGCCGCGGTCGATCGAATATTTCGCAAGCTCCGGCTGGCGGGCAACCATCTCATTCGGCGGCTTCCAGCGCGGCCATTTCTGCTTCCACTGGATCACGCCGTTACCTGACCAGGCGAAACCTTCGCGGCCGATGCCGACGCCGTAACGCATCGCCATGCCGCCGGGCTGGACGAGATAGAGGAAGCGCGAGGGCGTATCGACGACGATGGTGCCGGGCGGCTGGCCCGTGGGATCCACGACCTGCTGGCGATAATAGCGCGGATCGATCTGCTGGTAGGGAACGGCGGGGATGAGGAAACCGCCATCTTCGATTGGGCCGTACATGACGGCAAGTTCTGCTTCGCCGGGCGCGCTCGTCGTCTGGAACGCGCGGAAGGGCGAACGGTAGCTGATCGACATGCCGCCATTTTCGACCGTATTCGAAGTGGAGGCACAGCCTGCCAGCGCGGAAGCCGCTGTCAAAGCCGAAAAGGAAAGAAAGCTACGACGGGAGAGAGGGTTATCGAGGCTCATGACGCGGGACTGATTTCCTTCGTGATGCGGGGCTTGCCATAAACGCAGCTCACCCCTGATTCGTCCAATGCCGAAATCGACTACAGCGCAGCGCGTCTTCAGACGCGCAAAGGACGCTGTAGCACTTTAAACTGCTGCATAATTTTATCCTTAAAGCGATTCCGATTTAAGGAATTATGCAGTAGGAAAAAATCTATCGGCTTATACTAAATAAACCATAGCATCACGCAGACGTGTCCAGCTCCAGGCAGACGATCTCGCCTGCCTGTTGCAGCCCTACATCACAACGATCTCGGACTTGGCCGGCACGCGGTCGTAAAGATCGACGACATCCTGATTGAGCATGCGGACGCAGCCGGAGGAAACCGCCTTGCCGATCGACTGCCAGTCGGGCGTGCCATGAATGCGATAAAGCGTGTCCTGGCCGTTCTTGAAAATATACATGGCGCGGGCGCCGAGCGGATTTGCAAGACCCGGATTCATGCCGCCATTTTCCGCAGAGAAGGGACGAACTTCCGGCTGGCGGGAAACCATCTCGACCGGCGGTGTCCAGCGCGGCCACTTCTGCTTCCACTGGATAACGCCGCGGCCCTTCCAGGCAAAGCCCTCGCGGCCGAGACCAACACCGTAGCGCATCGCCTTGCCGTTGCCTTCGACGAAATAGAGGAAGCGATCCTTGGTATCGACGACGATCGTGCCCGGGCGCTCGTTGGTCTGGTAATCAACCTCCTGGCGCAGATATTCCGGATGGATGCGAGTGGCGGGGATTGCAGGCAGCGTGAAGTCGCCATCCTTCAACTGGCCATACATGCCCATATCCAGGTTCAGCGGGTTACTGACCGGCAGACCGTAAGTCTGGTGGAACTGCGTTTTGTAGAGTTCGCGCGTCTGCGGCACCGGCTGATCGGGGATCGGCTTGACGCGGCGCGGATCGACGCCCGGCGGCTCGTAAAAGACGGGCGAGATTTCCTGCACGAAGCGCGCAGGGGAATCGGCCGCGACATCCGGAACCAGAATGTTGCAGCCGCTGAGCGTCATTGCAGCAGCCGCGAGCCCGGCAAACGGGAAAGCCCGGCGCAGAAAATTCATGAAACCATCCTCATCAGCGATCGTCGAGACAGCATATCTGCTCGCAGGATGGCATTCGCGGCTGGCGCGAGGCTGGTGGCAGAGGGCGGAACGGCCCCGTAAGCAGTGGATGCAGGCCTTTGCCGGACCTGCATCCGGCGGCTGTCAGGCCGCGACGCCATGGAAGAACTGGATGCTTTGTGCGATTTCCGCCGGCAGCGCCGAGGTATGGTTGCCGTCAACCGTATCCGCCTCGATATGAGTGCCTGCCGCGCGAGCACGCGAGACGAGCAGATCGGCCCGGTCGTTGAAATGCGATTCTTCGGTGCCGTGCAGCACCCTCACCGGACACTTGAAGCTATGTGCATAGCAAAGCGCCGTGCGCACCTCGAACTCATGCGCGTTCGAATCGTCGAAGCGAATGTCTTCAGGATAGCGGTTGAAGAAACGGAAGGCATCTGCGTTACCTGAAATCGGCACGGCCGCCCGAAAATGATGTGTACTCATGGCCGTCAGCATCGTCAGCGTGCCGCCGACGCTGTGACCCGCGATGAAGAGGCGCCCGGGATCGACGCCCGGCAGATGGCGCAGGCGCTCGGTCGCGGCGAGCACGTCGTCCACCTCGTCATAGAAGCCTGAGAAATTGCCCATCTGGCCGTTTTCGCCACGCACGGACGGCATCATCACCACATAACCGGCATCGATGTAGGGCTTCATGAGCTGCCAGTGGCCCATGCCCATGGCATTGCCGCCGTGAAGGAAGAGGATGCCGGGCTTTGGCTTACTCTCGCGCTTGTATTTGGACACCCAGGCCGTCAGTTCCAGCTCACCGCCATAGCCGGAACGATAGAAGATCCGGTCAGCATCGGCGGGTGCTGTCAGCGGCTCGTATTTGTCCGGCGCCGGCCCTTTCTGCAGCAGCTTGGTGCGGAAGTGATGACGGACACCGGCATAGTCATGTTTGGCGAGCCTCGGAACTTCGGGAACATCGAAGGCATTCGCAAGGCGAGGCAGCAAAAGAGAGCCTGCCATGCCTGCAAGCAGGCCGCGGCGTTGACGGAAAAAGGCATTTCGTTCTTGCGAGCTCATACGCGTCACCCATCATTTCCCCGGCTCAAAAAATCTGCACCGGAAGAGCGTTGCCGCCAATACACATGCTGTTGAAAACCGGGGGCCTGCGTCATTTTTGCGCAGGCAGATATCGTCAACCCGCCTTGGCGTCGATCATAGCGATGAGCGTGCGCAGGCGATCGGCCTCGTAGGAGGGCTTGTCGGGGCGCAATCTCGCGATGCGTGGAAAGCGCATGGCGACACCCGACTTGTGGCGAGTGGAGCGATTGATTCCCTCGAAGGCGACCTCCACGACGAAGCCGAACTCCTTATCCGCGCGCACTGCCCTGACCGGGCCGAAGCGCTCGGTCGTGTTGTTACGTACGAACTTGTCCAGCACTTCGAGCTCGGCATCGGTGAAGCCGAAATAGGCCTTGCCGACGGGGACGAGCTGTTCGCCATCCTCGTCATCCGCCCAGACGCCGAAGGTGAAATCCGAATAATAGCTGGAGCGCTTGCCGTGGCCGCGCTGGGCATACATCAGCACCGCATCGACATTGTAGGGATGGCGCTTCCACTTGAACCACGGCCCCTTCATGCGGCCGGCCTGATAGATGCTGTCGCGGCGCTTGATCATCACGCCTTCGATGACAGGATCGGGCGGGGCGGCGCGCAGATCGTCCAGTTGCTCCCAGGTGGAGAAAGGCACCAGAGGCGAGAGGTCGAAGCGGTCATGCGGGGCGCGGTCGATGATTTCCGAGAGCCGATCGCGACGCTCGATATAGTTCTTGCCGCGCACGTCCTGCTCGCCGTCGAAAAGCATGTCGTAGGCGCGGATGAAAGCCGGATATTCCTCCAGCATCCTTGACGTCACCGTCTTGCGGTTCAGGCGCTGCTGCAGGTCGGAGAAGGTGCGGGTCGGATTATTCGAACGCGCCGTGCCGCCGACCAGAAGTTCGCCGTCGATGACGCCGGAAAAGCTGATCGATTCCAGGATATCCGGAAAGGCCCCTGAGATGTCGTCGCCGGAACGGGAGTAGATCCTGCGCGTCTCGCCGGAGCGGGAGAGCTGGACGCGGATGCCGTCCCATTTCCACTCGGCGGCATAATTGGCGGGGTCGAGGCTATCAAGATCACCCTCCTCCACCGGATTGGCGAGCATGACGGAATGGAAGATGGCAGGCGTTGCAAGCACCGGCTTTTCCTCGCCGCCCTCCAGCCATTTGAAGAGCGATTCATAGGGCGGCTGCAGGCCGTGCCAGAGGGTTTCGATCTCGGTGACGTCCTTGCCGCCGAGATCGGCGAGTGCCTGCTTGGCAAGGCGCGCAGACACGCCGATACGCAGCGCCCCGGTCGCGAGTTTGATGAAGGCGAAGCGGCCGGAAGAATCCAAACGGTCGAGCAGGTCGCGCACGAAGCTGCGCACCTCGGTGCGGCCAAGCGAATTCATCCTGACGACGACTTCGCCAAGACGCGGCTGGGCGAGTGCAGAGCGGTCGATATCGCGCTCATTGTCCCAGACCAGCGAGATGGTTTCGGCGAGGTCGCCGACATAGTCGTAGGAATATCGGAAGAGCACTTCGTCCATGCGCTCCAGAACCAGTTCGCGCAGCATGGCGGGCTTGACGTTGCGCACCTCCAGCGTGCCGGCAATCGCAGCAAGGCCGTAACCGCGATCGGGGTCCGGTGTGTCGCGGAAATAGTCGGTCAGGAGCTTCAGTTTGCCGTTGCGGCTGGGGGTGAGGACCAAGCGGTCTAGGAGGTCGGCGAAGGCTTTCATGCTTCAATCCCCCTCGTCCTCATAACCCACCAGATGCAGCGGCTTGGCCTTGATGCCCTGCAACTCGCACCAGCGCACCAGCGCCTCCTCGCGGCCGTGGGTAACCCAGACCTCCTGGGGGCCAAGCTCGGTGATCGTCTCGGTCAGTTCCGGCCAGTCGCAATGATCGGAAATGACGAGCGGCAGTTCAACGCCGAGCTGCTTGGCGCGCTGGCGCACCATCATCCAGCCGGAGGCGAAGGACGGCAGCGGATCGTTGAAGCGGCGCGCCCAGCGGTCGGCGAAAGCCGAAGACGGGCCGACGACGACGGCGCCCTTGAAAGCGGATTTGTCGCGGCTTTCGATGGTGGCCGGCAGCAATTCGCCGAGATCGATGCCCTGGCTGATGTAATAATCGCAGAGCCGTTCCATGGCGCCGTGGATATAGATCGGCTCGCCGTAGCCGGTATCGCGCAGCAGGCGGATGACGCGCTGCGCCTTGCCGAGCGCATAGGCGCCGACCAGATGCGTGCGTTCGGGAAACTGGCGCAAGGAGGCAAGCAGCTTGCCCATCTCGTCGATCGGATCGGGATGGTGGAAGACCGGAAGGCCGAAGGTCGCCTCGGTGATGAAGACATCGCAGGGCACCGGCACATAGGGCTCGCAGGTCGGGTCCGGGCGGCGCTTGTAATCGCCTGACACGACGATGCGTGTACCATTCTTCTCGATGGCGATCTGGGCCGAACCGAGCACATGGCCGGCGGGATGGAAGCTCACCTTCACGCCATTGACGACGAGTTCCTCCCCGAAAGCGACCGACTGTTCGCTGGCTGAGAAGCCGTCGCCGTAGCGGATGCGCATGATGTCGAGCGTCTGGCGGGTGGCGAGCACATTCGCATGGCCCGGACGGGCATGATCGGAATGGCCGTGGGTGATCAACGCCCGCTTCACCGGCCGCACCGGATCGACATAAAAGCCGCCTTCCGGGCAATAGAGCCCTTCGGGGGCAGGATAGAGGAGCGCATCAGGTCTCATGGCAGCAAAGATAGTGGGAATTGCGTTTTGCGCCAGAGGGATGGCGAGACACGTCTTTTCCTTCATTGCATCATCCCGTCAGGCTCGCTAGCTTCGCCCGCGCTGCAGCAAGGAAGCGAATGGGGCGCATGCGGACTGTTTTCGGATTTGGACTACTGGCGCTCGGGCTGATGCCGCCCGCCGCCGCCTCGGCAACCGACTGGCAGCCGAGTGAAGAAGTAAAGGCTTACGCAATCAGCGGCCGCACCGGCATGGAACTTTACCGCTCCATCGGCGAACGCGGACCGCAGGCCGGCCCGGGGCGGGTGATCGCGCATACGACCTTCAAGCTGACCTGGACGCGCAAATACGAGCAACAGGGCGGCGCCTGCACACTCACCTTCGCGAGACCGAAGCTCACCATCATCTACACGCTGCCGAAAGCGCCGAGCGACCTGTCGGCGGCCACCAAGGCAAGCTGGGAAAGCTTCATATCAGGTGTGCGCACGCATGAGCGCTGGCATGGCCAGACGATCATCGAAATGGTCAAGGAGATCGAGACGCTGAGCAACGGCTTCTCCGTGCCCGATGACCCCGGCTGCAAGAAAATCAGGCCTGAACTGACGGTGCGGCTCGGGGAGCTCTCCAACAAGCAACGCCAGCGCGGCCGGGATTTCGACCGCGTGGAAATGAGCGAGGGTGGCAACATCCAGCAGCTCATCCTGAAGCTGGTGAACGGTCCCTGACCGGTTCAGAGCGCGGCGAGGAAAGCGTCGACGCGGCTCCAGGTGGCCTCCGCCGCCTTTGCATCGTAGTCAGGCAGCGACTGATCGGTATAGAGATGACCGACGCCGGGATAGAGGAAGACCTCCGGGCTGATATTGGCTCTCGCAGCATGCGCACGCCACGCCGCCATCTCGTCCGCCGGCGCGAACTCGTCGGGCTCTGCCAGATGGACCTGCAGAGGAATGCCTTCGCGCGCATTGGCCGGAATGTCTGCGATACCGTGCAGCAAGAGAATGCCGGTCGCTTGCGGTCGGCCCGGCCAGAGGCTTGCGGCGATGCCTGCGCCCATGGAGAAGCCGCCGAGGACGGCGGATGCCGGCAAGTCGGCGACCGCCTTTTCGGCGCGCCTGCAAAGTTCGGCCCAGCCAATCTCCTTGCGAATGGAGAACCCTTCCTCAAGCGTCTGCCCTACCCTGCCTCCGTAGAGATCGGGCGTTACGACCTGATGGCCCGTTGCGCGCAGAAGTTCCGCGGCACTTCGTTCAAGAGACCGAAATCCATAGACCGAATGAAAAAGTGCAATCGCCGCCATCGCTACCTCCCTGTTTTGCGGGGTCAACATAGGGTTTCTGCAACGTGAAGGCGAGCCTTAACCCACAAAAGCCCCAAATGAGCCAAAGAACCACCGGAATCGCTTTCTAGCCATTTGCCGAGGTACGACCGGAGGGGATGATGGGACGGAAGCTCACATATGCAGGCGTGGCGGTTCTCGCCTTTGCCGCCGCAATTTATCTCAACAATACCAGCTTTTTAGCCGAACAACGGAAGGGCAAACCTCTGCTTCTGGCGCATCGCGGCATCGCCCAGCGTTTCGACGAGACGGATCTGAAGAACGATACCTGCACGGCCACGCGCATGCTGCCAGCGAAGCATGATTTTTTGGAGAATACGATCCGCTCCATGCGGGCGGGATTCGATGCAGGTGCCGATGTGGTGGAGGTCGACGTGCATCCGACAACCGACGGGCGGTTCGCCGTCTTCCACGATTGGACGCTCGATTGCCGCACGGACGGGCATGGCGTCACGCGCCAACACTCGATGACCGAGATGAAGCTGCTCGACATCGGTTACGGCTATACCGCCGACGGTGGCAAGAGTTTCCCCTTCCGCGGCAAAGGCATCGGCCTGATGCCAACCCTGGATGAGGTGTTTTCCACCTTTCCAGACAAACATCTGCTCATTAACGTCAAAAGCCGCGATCCCTCGGAAGGCGAAAAGCTCGCGGTCGTGCTGAACGGCCTGCCGGCTGAACGGCGCGCGAAGATCATCGTCTATGGCGGCAACGAGCCGATCGACCGGATCCGGCAGCTGGCGCCCGATATCCGCACGGCTTCACGCGCCAGCCTGATGGGCTGCCTCACCGGCTATATCGGCTACGGTTGGACGGGCATTCTGCCTGATGATTGCAAGAATGTGATGATGCTGGTTCCGATCAATTATGCGCCATGGCTGTGGGGCTGGCCGGACAGGTTCCTCAACCGCATGCAGGACGCAAATACGCAGGTCTTCGTCATCGGCCCCTATCACGGCGGCGGCTTCTCGACCGGCATCGACAATGCCGAACGCTTCGCACAACTGCCCGCCAATTATTCAGGCGGCATATGGACGAACGAGATCGAGACAATCGCCGATCTGGTGAAGTGATCAGGCGCCTCGCGCCAGCAGCATGACGACGATCTCTTCCGGCGCGACAGGCCTCGAGAAGCGATAGCCCTGCGCCTCCTCGCATCTGGCATGGCGCAGGAATTCCAGCTGCGCATCGGTTTCCACCCCTTCGGCGAGCACCGAGAGCTTCAAAGTCTGGGCGAGCGAAATGACGGCGGACGCAATGGCGACGGCGGTCTTATCCGCAGGCAATGCCTCGACCAATGAGCGGTCCATCTTCAACCTGTCGAAAGGAAAGGTTTTCAGTGCGGCAAGCGAGGAATAGCCGGAACCGAAATCATCGATCGACAGGCGGAGGCCGAGCGCACGCAGCGACAGCATGATGGCGAGCGCACGGGCGGCATCATGCATGATGACGCTTTCGGTCACCTCCAGCTCCAGCCAGCGCGCATCGAGCCTATGGCTATCGATCGCTTCGGCGACGTGGGAGGCGAAATCCGGATCGGCAAACTGCTTGGGCGAGACATTGACGGCAATGGTCAGTGGCGTCAGGCCCATGTCCTGCCAAGCACGAGCCTGGCGACAGGCCTCATTCAACACCCAGAGGCCGAGCGGCACGATGAGACCGGTTTCTTCCGCAAGGGGAATGAAATTGACGGGCGGTATCACGCCCTTCGTCGGGTGGTTCCAGCGCACCAGGGCTTCCAGGCCAGTGATGCGGCCGGTGGCGACATCCACCTGCGGCTGGTAGAGCAGGAAAAGCTGGTTGGCGACGATCGCCTGGCGCAGTTCCTCCTGTTCGCTGAGCGGGAGGTCGACGGAACTGCTGACGACGCCGTCGTGATATTGCAGCGTGTTCCGGCCGAGCTGCTTGGCACGGTACATGGCGCGGTCGGCATTGGCGAGCAACTCTTCAGGCGTCGCACCATCCCACGGGAAGGCTGCAATGCCGATGCTCGAGGTGACGGCGATCTCAGTGACCCCGGAGCGCACTGGCTTGGAAATCGCCTTCTGCAGGTCACGCAGGCGCCGCATGATGCCGGCATCGTGGCCGGACTGGTGGACGAGCACGACGAGGAATTCGTCGCCGCCGAGCCGCACGACCATATCAGAGGCGCGCACGCAGTTCGCCATGCGGGCAGCGGTCTCCTTGAGCACCTCGTCACCGGCGGCGTGGCCGCTCGTGTCGTTGATCTCCTTGAAATTATCGAGATCGATATAGGCGACCGTGACCTTGCGGTTGTTGCGCCGGGCCTGATCGAGGATCTTCGCCATGCGCTCCTTCAGGAAGGCGCGGTTCGGCAGGCCCGTAAGATCGTCGTGATGGGCCATGAAATGGATGCGGTCATCGACGCGCTTACGCTCGATGGCGATGCCGGCGATATGGGTGGCGAGCGCCACCAGCTTCATCTCGTGTTCAGTCGGGCGTCGCGTCTCTTTCGAATAAAGCGCGAAGGTGCCGAGCACATTCTTCTGCGAGGTGCAGATCGGCGTAGACCAGCAGGAGCGGAAGCCGAACTGGCTGACCATCGCCCGGAAATCCTCCCAGAGCGGATCGGCCATGACGTCCTCGACGATGATGGTTTCACCACGCCAGGCTGCCGTGCCACAGGAGCCCACCTTCGGGCCGATGGCAACGCCGTCGATCATGCGGCTGTAGGCGCCGGGCAAATTGGGCGCCGCGCCGTGGTAAAGCCGCGTGCCCTCGCTGTCGAGCAGCAGCACGGAGCCGGAAATGCCGGTCATCTGGCGCTCGATCATCAGCACCAGCGCCTCGAGGATCATCGGCAGCGGTTCGTTGCGGGCGATCATTTCCAGAAGGTTCGCCTGGCCTCGATAGAGCTCCTCCTGCCGCTTGCGCTCGGTAATATCGCGGGACACACCGATGAGGCCGACGACCTCGCCGCGATCGTTGCGCAGCGGTATCTTGGAGGTCAGGCGGCACATGATGCCGCCATCCGGCTGCGGCACGAGTTCTTCCATGTCGATGCGGGGCTCTCCACCCGACATGATCTCCTGCTCGACATCGAAATACCGGCGGGCCGTCTCAAAATCGAACAGGTCGAAGTCACGCTTGCCGGCGATCTCCGCAGCGTTCTCCAGCCCGTGGCTGCGCGCCATGACAGCATTGGCGAAGACGAAGCGGCCGTCGCGGTCCTTGACGTAAAGAAAATCGGGAAGCTCGTGGACGATAGCCTTGAGGCGGAGGTTCTCAATGCCTTCGGAAAGATGATGGGCAGTCGCCGCCATCATTGCCTCCGTGGCAGCTACGATACGTTGTGTCTCGGCACTGAAGTTATCACCAGATTCCCAACGTCGGACCCCCATTCCATTCATGACGCTGTTCTCTCCCGGTAACCGCAGGCCTGTCCACAATAGTCATAATTGAAACCGCTTTCTAAAATAGCGAGTATTTCCTTCGGGGTGTTTAAATGGAAAGGTGAACAAGACGACAATATTCGAGAGGTTGCGTTTGCTACTCGACCGATGGTTCTTCTTTTTCTGCGGGTATGTGTCGAAAAGAGGCATTTCTGCTGGCATGAATCCTGCGTGGACACCGCTATGAAGAAGGATTTCAGCAAAGTCTCCCGACGGGATATACTTGGCGTGCTGGCGGCCTCCGCAGCGGCCATGACGGCGCCGCGCGCTTTTGCGGCTCCGCTCAGTGCGGAGCAGCCCGACATGCGCGGCTCGATCGATGCGGTGCAGTACCGCGCCATTCCCGAAAGCGGCGACAAGAAAAACCGCAACCTGCAGCAGATGATCGAGAAAGCGGCGCGTGAGAACGTGCCGGTCTTTCTGCCGCCTGGCACTTATCGCATTTCCAACCTGACATTGCCGGACAATACGCGCATATCAGGCGTGCCCGGTGCGACACGGATCGTCTATACCGGTGAAGGCCACCTCTTTGCAGCTGACAATGTCGGCCGTATCGAGCTTTCCAACCTCGTGATCGACGGATCGAACCATTGGCTTGCGGACTATGCGGGTGCCCTTGTCCAGTTCACCGGTGTCGGTGAGGTGCTGATCGACAATTGTGAAATCGTCGGCAGCCGCAAGCACGCGCTGCAGCTCGAGCGCTGCGGCGGGCGGATCGAGCGCAGCAAGATCTCCGGCGCAGGGCAGTCCGGCATTTATGCCGTGGAATCTGCGGGGCTTTCGATATCAGGCAATACGGTTTCGGACTGCGGCAATGGCGGCATTCTGGTGCATCGCTGGAAAAAGGCCGAGGATGGCACGATCGTTTCCGGCAACCGCGTTTCCAATATCCGCGCCAATGATGGCGGCACCGGCGAAAACGGCAACGGCATCAATATCTTCCGCGCCGACGGCGTAACGGTGACAAACAACCAGATCTCCGACTGCGCCTTTACCGCGGTTCGTGCCAATTCCGGCTCCAACATCCTGATCAGCAACAACCAGTGCCACCGCTCGGGCGAGACGGCCATCTATGTGGAGTTCGAATTCGTCGGCGCGGTCGTGTCAGGCAACGTGATCGACGGGGCGGCGAACGGCATATCGATTGCCAATTTCGACCAGGGCGGCCGGCTGGCAAGTGTGACGGGCAACGTCATCCGCAACCTGACGCTCAAAGGGCCTTACAAACACGAGGTCGGTTTCGGCATCGGTATTGCGGCGGAGGCCGATTCGCTGGTGTCAGGCAATGTCATCGAAGATGCGCCGCGCTGGGGGCTGCAGATCGGCTGGGGGCCTTACCTGCGCAACGTCGTCGTCAACGGCAATGTCGTGCGCAAGTCCCCGGTCGGCTGCGCGGTCTCGGTTGCTGAAGGCGCAGGTTCGGCCGTCATCACCGACAACATCTTCCAGGAGATGGGCAAGGGCGCTGTACTGGGTTTCGAATGGGAGAAGCAGGTCTCGGATGAGCTTGCGGACGATAGCTCCCGCTACGGCCAGTTGACCGTCGGCCGCAACCGGATTTCCTGAGCGCTATCAAAAGCTTTCATCGACATATCATCCGCAGGTGCTTTCTTCAGTCCGGCGCTGGCTTTAGGGTCGGCGTGAAACGGAAGGGGACATGCCATGTTGACAATCTACGGGGTTTATCGCTCGCGCTCCGCGCGCGTTTACTGGATGGCCGAGGAACTGGGGATCGAATTCCAGTCGGTACCGGTGCTGCAGGCCAAGCGACTTGCGAACCCGCTTTCGCCGGATGCGCCTGTCAACACGCTCTCGCCGGAATTCCTTGCGCTTAATCCGATGGCGCTGATCCCAGCCATCAAGGATGGCGAGCTCGTGCTGAACGAGTCTCTGGCGATCAACCTCTATCTCGCGCGCAAGTATGGTGGCGAGCTCGGCGGCAAAACCGTCGAAGAAGACGGTTTTATGACGATGTGGACGATCTGGGCGGTTTCCGAGCTCGACGGCAACACCGGCAAGATCGTCTCGACCTATGATGACGGCAAGGAAAACACCGAAGTGGGGCGCGCGGTGATCGATGTCGCCTGCCGCACGATGAAGCGGCCGCTTGCGGCCCTCGAAAAGCATCTCGACGGCAAGGACTGGATCGTCGGCGGGCGCTTCACTGTCGTAGACCTCAACATCGCGGAGGTGCTGCGCTACGCCCAGAGCGAAACTGCGCTTTTCGACGCGCATCCGAATATCGATGCCTGGATCAAACGCTGCCAATCGCGCCCGACCTATCTGGAAATGCAGCGCAAGCGCTCGCTGGAACCGATCGAGGTCTGACGATCAGGCGAAGATCGCGGCGGTTTCTGCCATTTCCTCGCGGATCCAGGCCTTGAAGTCGCGCACCTTCTTCGGCTCGCGGCTGCCTTCCGCTGTCACGAAATAGTAGCCGTCGCCGGTATTGGCGCGGATGCCGAAGGGCGCCACCAGCCGGCCTTCCTGCAACGAAAAGCCCGCAAGCGTCTGCCAGGCGAGCATCACGCCCTGCCCGGCAATCGCCGCATCGAGGCAAAGCGACGCATCGTTAAAGCTGTGGCGCACGGCAGGCGGAGCGCCTGAGAGCCCCGCTGCCTGCATCCAGACATCCCATGTGAACATGGCATGGGCATCGATGACAGCCGGGAGCTTCAGGATATCGGCCGGCTCCTTCAGCTTCGCGGCCATCTCAGGAGAGCAGACGGGAAACACCACCTGCTCCAGGAGATGCTCGACCTTCACGCCCGGCCATTGGCCCTTGCCGACACGGATCGCGACATCGATATCGGAGGCGGCCAGATTGACGAGTTTGGTCGTCGCATCGAGACGCAGGTTGATTTCCGGGTGGCGCTCCATGAAACGGTCCAGCCGGCAGACCAGCCAGCGGGCGGCGAGAACGGGTGCTACCGAAATTGTCAGGATGCATTCGTCCTTGCGCTGCGCCATCGAGACAGCTTCCGCAAGACGGAGGAAGCCTTCGTTCAGGGCGGCAAGAACGGGAGCGCCTGCTTCCGTTGCCAGCATGCCCTTCGGCGTGCGCTCGAAGAGCAGCCGACCAAGCTGGGCTTCGGCCTTGATGACCTGCTGACTGACGGCGCCGACGGAGACGCCAAGTTCATCCGCCGCCGCCTGAAGCGAGCCAAGCCGGCCGACGGCTTCCAGCGCGCGAAGGCCGTTGAGATGCACGGAGTTGAGATTTCTCATATAGTTTTCCTACAGCAGGAAACCGGTAATCTCAATTGAAAAGCAAGCGTTCGCCGCCGATATTGGCATCATAAGGCGCTGATCTTCATAGCGCAGTGGGCAACCAAGCCCCGGGAGAATAGAAATCCCTTGCGCCAAAAGCGGGCCGAGCCCTCAGAAAGCGAGAGCAAGATGTCACTGCTGAAGTTTTTCTTAAACCAACCAAGCCCTGCCGCCGGGGTTTCGCAAGGCGAATATGGTAGAGACGAAGATGTTCTCGATCATCCCGACATCGCCTCCATGTCACAGAGGGAGCTTGCGGACCTGCCTCTGCCAGTACCGGCGCCAAAACGTCCTCTACAACGACAACTAGAGAAATGCGCCTGAATGTATGATAGGTTTTCCGCCGGGGAACACTCAGGGCGGATAAGATGACGGAGAGCGTAGACGGCATTCTAGCACGGTTGAAGCGGCTGGCGAAGGAAGCCGGCTTGCCCGGCATCCAGGAAAGTACATCCTATGGCAATCTGGCGCTGAAGGTCGGGGGCAAAAGTTTCGTCGCGGTCAAGGACGACGAAACGGTGGTCATCTCGATCCCGATCGACCACAAGGAACACCTGCTGACGATGGCGCCCGACATCTATTTTCAGACGAACCATTATGTCGGCTGGCCGCATCTGCCGGTCCGCATCGCCGCTGTTGGCGATGATGAACTCAAGCAGCGGCTGATCGACGCCTGGACGTACCGGGCGCCGAAGAAGCTGATATCCGCCTACCGCGCTTAGGCTTTTTCGCGTGCCAATGCTCGCTGCACAGCCGGGCGCTCCAGCATGCGAGCGTGATGCTCGCTGACCCTGGGGAAGCGCGTGGGATCGACGCCATCGGATGGCAGCCAGCCGGTCATGACGAAGAGATAGGGATCAGCGACCGTATAGCTGTCACCCATCACCCACGGCCCCTTGAACATGGTCGCCTCGATCAGCTCGAAGCTTTCCCCCATGGTCTGCGGCACCTTGGCCTTCATGGATTCCAGCGCAGCTTCATCATCGGCCCAGCGGGAGCCGCGCGGACGGTGGGCATGGTTCACATGCACGGTGGAAGAGATATATCCGTTGAAAGCCTGCAGCCGGGCAAACTCGAAGGGATCGTCGAGCGGGGCAAGCTGGGCCGCCGACGCCATCTGAGCGATATAGGCGAGGATCGCCGTTGTTTCCGTCAGCACGCCGCGATCGGTTACCAGCGCCGGAACGCGTCCCTTCGGATTGATCTTCAGGTAGGCCTCCGAGCGCTGCTCGCTCTCGCGGATATTGACCTTCTTCGTATCGAAGGAAAGGCCGGATTCCTCAAGAGCGATCAGGCTTGCAAGAGCGCAGGTTCCCGGTGCGAAATAAAGTGTGAGCATGGTGAGACTCCCCTTTCGGGGAGCCTTATAGCGCGAGCTTCATGGCCTGCGAAAGACGGGGTTTCATCTTTCGCGTGGCTTGGCACCCCTCAGGCGCAACCCGGCACGTCCTCCAGCCGGTACCAGACCGGAATGCCGCGCTCGGTCGCAATGCGCACGTCATTATCGGCACCCTTGGAGTCGCCCGGCAGACGCAGCACGCCCTCGCAAAGCTGCAGCAGGCGGCCGGCGACGGGGTGGAAGATTTCCTCGTAGAGATCGTCACCCACCGACCTGCCGCCGGCGGCATGCCAGACCGGCAAGGCCACCCATTCACCGATCATCGGTACATGGCCCGCTTTGAAGAGCGCGTGCGACGGCTCCTCAAGGCGCTTGAGATTGGCAGCCATCTTTGTCGGCTCATCGCCCGTTCCAGACCTGTAGGGCCCGGCAATCAAAATCAACATGATCTACTCCATCAACTCCCGGCCTCATGCACGGGATTTCGCGAAAATGCACGATATTTCTTGAATGTCGAGTCAATTCGTGCATATTCACGATATTTCGTGAATTATCATGCAGGAGTATTCATGCTGACCAGCCAACGCAAGGCCCTCATTCTCGACATCCTGCGCCGCGACGGGCAGGTCATCGCCAAGCGCGTGGCGGAGGATTTCGAACTTTCGGAAGACACGATCCGCCGCGACCTCCGCGAAATGGCGGCGGAAGGGCTGTTGAAGCGCGTGCACGGCGGCGCCTTGCCCATTGCCCCCGACCTGCCCGACTTCACGGCCCGTCGCGACGTCGCTTCCGACGTCAAGGCGCGGCTCGGCGCGAGGGCAGCGCAGATGGTTAAGGCCGGGCAGATGGTATTTCTCGACGGCGGCACGACCACGGCAGAAATTGCCCGTCACCTGCCGCGCGACATTGCCTTCACAATCGCCACCCACAGCCCGACGATTGCCGCCGAGCTGGAGCATCACCCGACGGCCGAGGTGATCCTCTGCGGCGGCAGGCTCTACAAGCATTCCATGGTGGCGACAGGCGCGGTCGCAATGGCTGCAATCTCCGCTTTGCGGCCGGATCTCTTCTTCCTCGGCGTGACGGCCGTCCATCCCGTGCACGGATTTTCGACCGGGGATTTCGAGGAGGCGGCAATCAAGCGGCATATCGCCCGATGTTCGGCGGAGACGCATGTGCTGCTGACGGCGGAGAAATTCGATCTCGTTTCACCCTGCACAGTGCTTGCCATAAGCGAAGTGGCGGGACTGATCGTGCCCGCAGAAATGCCGGCGGAACGGCTTCAGCCTTACATCGAACTCAATGTCGCAATTGCCGCAGCCTGATCCGCTTTCGGCGGAGCGGAGGAACAAGGCCCGGCGGCAGCAGGCTGAGGACCAGCGCGGCGATGAAAACCACAAGTGCGAAGATGCCGGGCAGGACATTGCCGAGCCCAAGCGTCAGCGCCTCCTGCAAGCGTGGCTGGACATTCGCAACGATGGCCGCAAGCGCCGGCATGCCTAGAAGCTTAGCCACCATCGACGAAAGCCAGTTCATTTCAGTGACAGCGGCGAGAACGCCATAGAAGGCTGCCGCGTAGACAATGCCGCGCAGGACCGTCGAAGCGCCGAAGGGCCTGGTGTCATCGTCCTCGAAGGGAATGGCAAGATAGGCAAGCAAGGAGGCGAGAAACAGGAAAGCCAGCGGAAGCGCTTCAGATATCGCGGCCCATTGCAGGCGTTCGCCGGTCGCGACGAACAGCAGGAAGGGCATGGAGGCCAGAAACCACAGGACTATCGGCAGCCCCCAAAGCCGCAGCAGCGAAAGGTAGCTCAGCCGCAGCAGCGCAGCGCCAAACAGAATCCCGATTGCAATCCAGACGCCCGCCGTTTTCAGCGTACCGGCCATGAATTGCACCACCGGCATGCAGGAGCCGGCCATTTCCACACAATTGGAGAGCTGGACCGCAAGCCAGGTGAAGTAATCGAAGCAGAGCGTAAAGAACATCAGGAGGGTGATGCCCGTCAGCATCCACCACAAATAGCGGCCTGCGAACATGTTCTGCCCTCGCAGATCAGGAGGAACCGTATTCACGCGCTCCGTCGCGGCGACAGGCATGTCCGACCGCCGGACGTGCCTTCATCTATATTAGGTAATTCTTATTTTTTTATAACTTATATATTTAACAATGCAGGGATTTGGGGCAGAGATCGGGGCAACGATCAGGTAAAGGCATCTGTCACGCGGATATCGCCGACATGGATGCCGTTCCAGTTGTGCATCGATTTATTTGCCAGAGCGGTCAGCGCAGCATGTTCCTTGCCGCCCTTTTCGAAGTAGCGGGCAAGTGTCGCCGCAACCATGGCTTCGGCAGCGCGGGTGGTGCCGTCATCACACTTCAATGCGATCGCGATTCCCTGTTCCGGCATGGCAGCGCAGAAGACGCCTTCCGCGCCGGTCTTGCAAAAGATCTGTCCGGGGGCGATCTGCATCAGCTCGGTGCAGGCGCGGCCGGTGCCGGCCACATAGAAGGGTTCGGCCATGCAGGCTTCGATGAGCCGGCGGGAAGCTTTCGCGCGTTCCGGGCCGAGGCCATTACCGGTCGCCATCTTCGCAAAGCCATGAGCGAGTGCCTTCAGTGGCACGGCATAGGTCGGAATGGAGCAGCCATCGGTGCCGCAGACGTCATGACCGAGTGCGGCGCCTGTCAGGTTCTCCATGGCGTCGCGGATCTGCTGCTGCAGCGGATGGTCGTAGCCGACATAACCCTTGCTATCGATGCCCTGATGGCAGCAGACGCAAACGAAGCCGGAATGTTTGCCGGAGCAATTGTTGTGAAGCGCGGTCGGCTTCTCCAGCGTGCGCGCCTGATGGATCAACGTCTTCTGGTCCGAGGACCAGTGCGCGCCACATTCTAGCGCCTCCACGTCACGGCCGGCACGCGAGAGCATAGAGGCGGCAAGCGCCACATGTTCATCCTCGCCGCTATGCGAGGAGCAGGCGAGCGCCAACTCCTTGTTGCCGAAGCCGTAGGCATCCGCCGCGCCGCTTTCGACCAGCGGCAACGCCTGCATCGCCTTGCAGGCCGAGCGCGGGAAGACATTTGCCGCGATATCGCCAAGCGAAAAGGCGACACGGCCATCGCCATCCACGACCGCAACCGAACCGCTGTGACGGCTTTCGACAAGCGAGCCCCTGGTGACTTCGACGAGGACGGGATTGGGCATGGGCAAGAATCCGGATTGTGGGCAAGGAGACTGCAGGCATAGCCTCTCGCTCTCTGAAAGCCAATGGAATTTGCGCCACATGCCGGCCGATCACAGCATCTAAACAGCCATCACACGAAGTGACGACGGCTGCGGCAAACTATCGTTTTCCGTGCAGGCGCGATGGGGCTAAAGGTTGTGTGTCAGGACTCATACTCATGCCATCCTCATTTTCTTCCATTATCCGCGACAGCCGCATCCGCATTCCAACCGTCACGCTGGTGGCGCTCGCCTTCACCTATGCCTCCACGGTTCCCTACCAGTCGATTATCGGCATCAGCGAACTCGGCATGAGTGACGGCGCCTATTCGGCGCTGGTCTTCTTTGCTGCCGTCGTCAATGTCGCGATCAGCCTAACGCTCGGCATATGGTCGGACAGGCTGACGGAAAGACGGCCGCTGGTGCTTGCGCTTTCCATTGCCGGCATGATCGGCTTCGGATCGATCGCCCTCATTCATAGCCCTGCCATCTTCATCTTCTCGGTGCTCTTCCTCGTGCCGATGAGCAATTCCACCTATTCGCTGCTCTTTGCCAGTGTCAGGGCGCGCACCAACCAACTGGTCCGCAGTGAAGCGGTCGCCATCACCTCGACAGTGCGCGCGCTCTATTCCGGTTCCTGGGCGGTAGCGCCGGGACTGGTCGGGCTTGCTCTGGTCACCTCGCCATCGATGACGCCGGCTTATGGGGTGGCGGCGGTGGCGAGCCTCATCTGCTTCTGCCTCTATTTCTTCTTTGCGCCCGGCAATGGCCCGGTGCGCGAGACGATCCCCAACCAACCGGGCTTCTTCGCTTCACTGAAGCGCGTCTTTGCGCCCGATGTTTTCATCCGCGTCTTCGTCATGTCCCTGCTGCTCGGCCTGCAGCGGCTGAACGGCATGGTGTCGCCGCTCATCGTCGTGCATAAGATCGGCGGCAGCGTCGTCGATGTCGGCTTTCTCTCGGGTCTGACGGCTTTTCTCGAAATGCCCTTCATGATGATGTGGGGGCTTGTACAGCGACGTTTCCGCACCGTGCATGTATTGGCTTCCGGCTCAGTGCTTTACTGCCTCTATCTGGTGCTGCTCGGCTTTGCCACCGCACCCTGGCAGCTCTATGCGCTGCTCGGTCTCAACGCCTGCGGAGCTGCTGCCATCCTCAGCCTGCCGATCACCTATCTGCAGGATCTTATCGCCGATCGGCCGGGCCTCGGCAGCTCGCTGATCTCGCTCAACACCTTTATCGGCATTGGCGTTGCCGCGGGCCTTTTTGCACTCGGAACGGCGGTGACGGACTATTCCGGCACGGCTTTCGTCGGCGCCGTTGTCGGCATCGTCACCATTGTGATCCTGCTCTATCTGGAAAGCGGTAGCCGCATGCGCCAGCTGGCCCAAATTACCTTGGAGTAATGCGATAGGCGCAACGGCGCGCGCCAAGCAGGATGTGTTCGCTGCGCTCGACCTCGGCCGAGAGTACGCTGCGGAAGGTTTCGAGCTCGGAACGGCAGAAGCCGGCGCAGGCCGTCGCCGCAGCACAGATCGGACAATGGTTTTCGACGAGCATCAATGATCCATCGTCCTCCTGCCAGCTATCGGCCATGTAGCCCTCGCGGCTGCGGATGGCAGCGAGGCCTTCCACGCGGGCAGCAAGATCCGGCCTGTCTGCGAGTTCGTCGCGATAGCGCTGCAGCGTTTCATTTTCGCGGGCAGTTATGACGGCATCGAGCGCTGCGGGGCCGAGCTGCTGAACAACTGTTGTCAGCAATGTCGCCGTCAGCTCGGCGTGGCCGTCGGGGAAATGCCTGTTACCCTCCGCTGTCAGATGCCAGAGCTGGCTCGGACGCCCCCTGCCCCTGGCGGGAACGCTGACGGGCTCCACCAGCCCCTCCTCCGCCATCTTTGCAAGCTGCTGGCGAGCGGCTTCGCCGGAAATGCCGAGCGCATCGCCGACAGCAGCGGCAAGCTGCGGCCCTTCTGTCTTCAACAGGATCAGGATACGATTGACAGGGGATTGGCGCATATTTTCCAAGTCATCTCTTGTTTTAATCCGGTGCTCATGCAATTTTCCAATTCATAGCTTGGAAAATAATCACGGGTCAGGAAAAACGCAAGGATTCATCATGTCCGAGACCGCCTTGGAACCATCAGGCTCGCCCACTTCCGTCTTCCAGCTGTTTTCTCCCACGCTTCTGCCGGCGACACTGATGCTTGGCGGCGGCATGACGATCTCTGCCGTGGAAAGCTACATCACAGCAACGATCGCGCCGAGCATCGTGCGCGATATCGGCGGGCTGGAACTGTTCTCGCTGGTGACGACGCTTTATATCGCCGCGACCATACTGGGTTCAATCTTCATGGCGATGCGGCCGAGGAATATCGGGCTGCGCAGTGTCTACGTGATCGCGGCTGTGATCTTCGGCGTCGGCAGCCTGCTTTGCGCTGCAGCCCCCTCGATGCCTGTTGTGCTGATCGGCCGAACGGTGCAGGGTTTCGGCACCGGTGCGCTCGCCGCCCTCTGTTACGCCTTCATCCGCTTCGTCTATCCCGAACCGCTCTGGCCCAAGGCGTCGACGCTCTATGCGGCGATCTGGGGGGTGTCGACCGTCATTGGCCCGACGCTTGGCGGCTTCTTCGCGCATGACGGCGCCTGGCGCTACGCCTTTGCCGTGCTCGTCCCGCTCAGCGTGTTGATGGCGGCGTTGGCGCCGCGGCTTTTGCCGCAGGCCGAGGACGACCGCGAACAGGCAAAGATGCCTGTCGCGCAGATCTGCCTGCTGCTTGGGGCAGTGCTGCTGGTCAGCACCGCAGGGACAACCGAGATGACGACAGTAAAGATCGGGCTGATCGCCGTTTCGGTCGTCGCCGTCGGCGTCATGCTCGTTTTGGAACGCAAGGGAAACAATCGGCTGCTGCCATCAGGCGCGGTGACGCTGAGCCAGCCGATATCACGGGTCTATCTGACAATGATCGGCCTCAACTTCGTTCTCGTCAGCGATATCTTCATTCCCTATTTCCTGCAGGTTCTGCACGGGATAACGCCGCTGATTTCAGGCTATCTGGTGGCTCTCGTCGCCCTCGGCTGGACGGTGGCCGCCTTCTTCAGCGGCTCCTTCTCCGGCAGGAAAGCCAACGCCGCGATCGTTGCGGGCTGTGCAACCGAAGCCGCAGCGACAGCCGTGCTTGCCGTCTTCCTTGCCCGGGAGAACCCTGAAGCACATCTTATCATCCTCGGACCGGCAGCAGTCGCCATGTTCATGATGGGTTTTGGTGTCGGCCTCGGCTGGGCGCATCTCGTCGCCAAGGTGCTGAAGCTGGTGGCCGACAGCGAGCAGGACAAGGCTTCGGCGGCCATTCCGACGATGAGCTCGCTCGGCAGCGCCTTCGGAGCGGCCTTTGCCGGCGTCATCGCCAACGGCGCGGGACTGGTCGACCCAGGCGGTATTGCGGGCGCGCTTTCAGCTGCAGGCTGGCTCTATCTGATCATGGCCTTGCCGGGGCTGATCGCCGTCGGCGCGGCGCTGTCGCTTACAGCATCGGCCCGAAAATCGGAATCGATTTTCGGAAAGCCTGATACGTAAATTCAAGGAGTTAGAGCGTGTTTTGTGCGTCCGAACGGACGTACGCGCTTTAGCCGAGTTTCAGCATGATCTTGCCGATGTGGTTGCTGCTTTCCATCAGCCGATGAGCAGCTACCACGTCTTCAAAGGCAAAGGTCTCATAGATGACGGGCGCGACCGTTCCGGCTTCCAGAAGCGACCAGACCTCGGACAAGAGATCGTCACGGATCGCCCGCTTCTCCTCCGCCGTGCGCGGGCGCATGGTGGAGCCGGTCACCGTCAGGCGCTTGACCATGATCGGGGTCAGGTTGACCTTTTCGGCGACCGCGCCCTGCAGAAATGCGATGATCGAGAGGCAGCCGTCCTTCGCCAGAGAGGCAATGTTCTTCTCGAAATAGGCCGCACCGATCATGTCGAGGACGATATCGACGCCCTGGCCGGTCTCTTGCCTGATGACGGCGGCGAAATCCTCTTCCCGGTAGTTGATGGCGCGCTTGGCGCCGAGCTTCTCGCAGGCTTCGCACTTTTCCTTCGAGCCGGCGGTCGCATACACCTCGGCGCCGAAAGCCTTGGCGAGCTGGATCGCGGTCGTGCCGATGCCGCTGGAGCCGCCATGGATCAGCACTTTCTCGCCCTCCGTCAGGCCGGCCATCTGGAAGAGGTTTGCCCAGACGGTGAAAAAAGTCTCCGGAAGAGCCGCTGCCCTCACCGCATCATAACCCCTGGGGAAAGGCAGAGCCTGGCCGGCCGGCAGAAGGCAGTACTCCGCATAGGCGCCGCCATTGGCGAGGCCGCAGACTTTGTCGCCCAGCGAATAACCGGTCACGCCGGGGCCGATCGCGACCACCTCGCCCGCGAGTTCCAGGCCGAGAATGGGACTTGCATCCTTTGGCGGCGGATAGCTGCCCTGGCGCTGGGAAATGTCGGGACGGTTGACGCCGACCGCCTCGGTACGGACGAGGATCTGGCCTTCCGAGGGCACCGGCACCGGTCCGTTTGCAATGACCATCGCCTCCGGCCCGCCGAAAGACGGCAGATCGACAAAACGCATATGCGACGGCAACGACATGACCCGGCTCTCCCTATTCCGAAGCATTGGAGATAATTCAGGGTCTGGGACTTGGGAAGGCCGGAAGTGCCAGAGGCGTCAATTCGCCTCGCCTAACGTATGGAATATGAGGCCCTCGTCGCTCTCCTTGGCGCTCGACTTCACCTGGGCGATCTCGGCGCTGACGCGATTGATATCGTCGATGACGAGACCTTCCGGCAGTTCGAGAACGCCGATCGAGCAGCGCATCAGCGGGAAGAAGGCTTCCGCGCCGGCGCGATCGTGACCGTGGATACGGCCGGCGGCGCGGTCCTCATCCGAATAGAGATCGAGCACGTCATCGTGGAAATCGCTGATGAGACGATCGAGGATTTCCGTCAGTTCCTCCTTCGTCCAGCCGACGACGCCGATGAAGAAATCGTCGCCGCCGACATGGCCGAGGAAGTGACGCTCGGCAAAGAAGTAGCGGCGCATCAGTGCGGCAAAGAGCGAGATCGCATGGTCGCCGAGATGAAAGCCGTAGGCATCGTTGAAGGGCTTGAAATTGTCGAAGTCGCAATAGCAGAAATGGCGCACTTCATCGCCGTCTCGGCCGGAATGGCGCATGAAATCGCGGATGGCGCGGTTGCCCGGCAAGCCGGTCAGCGGATTCTGGTCCTGTGCCGTCTTCAGCTGCTTCTCATTGATGACCTTGATCAGCGAAGCGGCGGAGACGACGCCGGCATAGCGCATGTTGTCGGTGAGGATCAGGCAGTTGCTGCCTTCCATATTGGCGAAGATCACCATGAGCTGATCAGCATCGCTGTCGAGGCCGACGATCGGCGCACGCTCGACGAAATGCGAGATGGTGCGCTCATAGTCCTTGTTCTTCAGAAGGTCGCGGCCGAAGGGCTGATAGATATATTCCTTGAGGTGGTGCTCGTGAATGATGCCGCGCGGCTCGCCATTGGCATTGAGAACAGGGAAATAGGCCTGGCGCGGATTGCGGCGGAAGAGCTCGAAGACCGTATCGATGGCATCGCTCTCATAGACGGTCGGCAGCATTTCGATCTGCTTGCGGATGAGGATTTCGTCGAGCGACTGGCTGTTGCCTTTGTTCTTGCCAAGTTCCTGCAGGTGCGGGAAGGCAGGCACGAGCTCGGAGAGATGTGTGGACGGGCGCGAGATGAACCAACCCTGCACGAGGTCCACGCCATAATCGCGGCAGACAATGAATTCGGCTTCCGTCTCGATGCCCTCGGCGATCACCCGGGTGCCGAGCACGTGGGCCATGTTGACAATGCTCTTCAGCAGGTGGCGCTTGCGTGGGCTGCGGTCGATATCGGCGACGAAATGGCGGTCGATCTTCAGGTAGTCGACGGAATAGTCGCAGAGCAGCTTCATCTCGCCATGACCGACGCCGAAGTCGTCGATCGCCAGCTTGAAACCGGCCTTGCGCAGGCGCGAGACGAGATCGGCGAATTCGGGTACGCTGGTATTGTCGAAGCGCTCGGAGAACTCGAAACAGACGGAGGACGGCGGGATATTGGCCGTTTTCAGCTGCAGCAGCAGGCTTTCGACAAGACGATTGCCATGCGGGATGAGGCGAACGTCAAGATTGAGGAAAAGCGTGGCCGTCGCGAAGTTCGAGAGCGTTGCGAATTTGGCGAGCGCGCGGTTCGCGACCATCTGCTCGAGCTGCAGGAGCTGGCCGGTTTCATGGGCTTCATCGAGGATTTCGATCGGCGTTTCGAAGCCGATACGCTCCTGCCCGCGCATGAGGGATTCATAACCGAAGACCGTGCCGGTACCGGCTTCGACAATCGGCTGAAACGCATTTTCAACGACAAGTTTGGCGAGGGTAACGATCTGATCGCTGGCATAACGACGCACGACACCCGGTTCGACGCTGGCAGCCAAAGACATGCCAATCTCCACTGTGACCTTTTCTTTTTCGGCCGGACAATGGAGCAGAAGGGTCAACGAACCCTTTCCTCAGTATGAAACTTTCATGAACGCGCAACCGCTCATGCACGTCAAGCGCTTATTAGGTTTTTGATTTTACAATCAATAGCTTATTCAGGCCGAACGGCGATGCTCGGCTTCATGATCGGCGAACATATCGGCGACGCATCTGCCGCCGCTGGGTGCTCTTTCATCGGCCAGGACTTCGCTGCGATATTCGCCCAATTTGCGGGCGGCATCCCACAGGCGCAGTGCCTCGCGCACGACTTCGCTGCTCGATGCATATCCGCCTTGATCGACAGCATCGCGAATGCCGGCTGCCTGGAGCGGTGAGATGGAAACGGTGACCATCGGCATGGAATTCTCCTCCCATTCTTTTTCGGCAGAGACTGCCTCGGGGGTCCATTTTCGGCTTCTGGGGCGACAAGCGCCAATGCCGAAGTGCCTTAGCACAGGAGGCGGCTCTTCTGCGGAGCCGGCCTTCAATCGCAGAATTTTAGTACCCCGCCATGTTCTTGTCAAAAAAGAAACGGCCGAATCGGACCATCGGTCCGCCTCTCTCCACAGTTTCAAGAACGGATACCTAGGCCGAAAGCGAGCATTGTCCAGCCCTGAACGATGAGATCGACCGCCAGGAAGAGACCGAGGATCCAGAGGCTATTGACGGGCCAGCCAAGCGCGATCACGAAGCCTGCAAGGGCGGTGATGACACCGCTCGCAACAATCCAGCCCCACCCTTTGAGCGGCCGCATGCGCATGCCGACGAAGAGGCGGAAGACACCAGCAATGAGCAGCGCTATGGCCAGAAACAGGGTCAAGGCGGCGGACGTAAGGATGGGGTTGACGAAGGCGCAGACGCCAGCGAGCACATAAAGCACACCGCTCAACGCCCAGAAGAGCACATGATCCCAGCCGCGCACCTGGAAGGCGTGGATGAGATAGATGACACCGCCTGCCAGCATCAGCATGCCGACATAAAAGACCGAAGCGACGGTCGCCATCAGCAGGTTGCTGAGAGCGATGAGGCCGCAGATGAGAAGCAGCACGCCGAGACCGACGAACCATACCCATTTCGACCGCAACGGGGATTCGGGCATTCCGTCGTAAATATTGGCCATTGGCGCACCTCCTGATTGCTGGAGATATGCTGCAGCAATTTCTCGCGAAAAGAGGTGATCCGGATCAATCCGGCGAAAGATTTTTGTTGATTGATCAATCAATCAAAAATACGCTTCAATCTATTCTCGGGAGAAATGAGCTTGCCGAAGGTCGGAATGGAACCGGTGCGCCGCAAGGCGCTTGTGGATGCGGCGCTGCGGGTGATTGGCGATCACGGCTCGCTGACCGTCACCATGTCCGATATCGCCCGGCGGGCCGGCGTGTCGCCAGCCCTTGCCCACCACTATTTCGGCAGCAAGGAACAGCTGCTGATCGAGACAATCCGTTTCCTTTTGCGCCAGCTGCGCGAGGACGCGGTGACGGCACTGGGACAAGCGGCAACGCCACGGGAGCGGATCTCGGCCGTCATCCGCGTCAGCTTTAACGCCGATCAGTTCGCGCCGCAGACGATTGCCGCCTGGCTTGCCTTCTATGCCGAGGCGCAGCGATCCGAAGAGACACGGCGTTTCCTCGTCATCTATGCGCGGCGCCTGCGCTCCAACCTGCTTGCGGCTCTCAAGGCTCTTTGCCCTGACGATGCCGCAGAACGCATCGCCGAGGGCGCGGCCGCGATGATCGACGGGCTCTATATCCGGCAAAGTCTGAAATCGGCGCCGATCGGCATTACAGCCTCGATCGCGCTGACGGAGGATTATGTGAATGCGCTCCTGGCAGCCACCTCCCCTTCTCCCCGACGGGGAGAAGATGTCCGAAGGACAGATGGGGGGGTGAGCGACGCAGGAGCGAGCGGCCGCAAGGCCGAGACTGCGGCCCCCTCATCCGGCCCTTCGGGCCACCTTCTCCCCGACGGGGAGAAGGGACGACCAGATCGAACCACCCAAGGACAAATGACATGAAAGCCCAGCCGAAAGCATCGCACTTCATCGACGGGGAATATGTCGAGGATGACAGCGGTACCCTTATCGAGAGCATCTATCCGGCGACCGGCGAAGTGATCGCCCGGCTTTATGCCGCAACGCCTGCGATTGTCGAGAAGGCGATCGCGGCTGCCAAACGCGCGCAGCCGGAATGGGCGGCCTTGAGCCCGATGGCGCGCGGGCGCATCCTGAAGCGCGCGGCCGAGATCATGCGCGAGCGCAACCGCGAGCTTTCGGAGCTGGAAACGCTCGATACCGGCAAGCCGATCCAGGAAACTGTCGTCGCCGACCCGACGTCGGGCGCCGATGCCTTCGAATTCTTCGGCGGCGTAGCACCGGCGGGACTGAACGGTTCGCATATCCCGCTTGGCCAGGACTTTGCCTATACCAAGCGCGTGCCGCTTGGTGTCTGCGTCGGCATCGGCGCCTGGAACTATCCGCAGCAGATCGCCTGCTGGAAGGGCGCGCCGGCGCTGGTGGCCGGCAATGCCATGGTCTTCAAGCCTTCGGAAACCACGCCGCTCGGGGCGCTGAAGATTGCCGAAATCCTGCACGAGGCCGGCCTGCCGAAGGGGCTCTACAACGTCATCCAGGGTGACCGGGACACCGGGCCGCTGCTCGTCAACCACCCTGATGTCGCCAAGGTTTCGCTGACCGGCTCGGTGCCAACAGGACGCAAGGTGGCTGCCGCGGCCGCAGGCCAGCTCAAGCACGTGACGATGGAGCTTGGCGGCAAGTCACCGCTGATCGTCTTCGACGACGCCGATCTCGACAGCGCCGTCGGCGGCGCGATGCTCGGCAATTTCTATTCGACGGGCCAGGTCTGCTCCAACGGCACGCGCGTCTTCGTGCAGAAGAAGATCAAGGGTGAATTCCTGAAACGGCTGAAGACGCGGACCGAAGCGATCCTCATCGGCGACCCGATGGATGAAGCCACGCAGCTTGGTCCGATGGTCTCCTGGGCGCAGCGCGAGAAGGTGCTTGCCTATATCGAGAAGGGCAAGGCCGAGGGTGCGACACTGGTGACCGGCGGCGGTATCCCGAACCATGTGACGGGCGAAGGCTATTACGTGCAGCCGACCGTCTTTGCCAATGTCACCGACGGGATGACGATCGCGCGCGAAGAGATCTTCGGCCCGGTCATGTGTGTGCTCGATTTCGACGATGAAGCCGAGGTGATCAAGCGCGCCAATACGACGGAGTTCGGCCTCTCCGGCGGCGTCTTCACCGCAGATCTCACGCGCGCTCACCGCGTCGTCGACCAGCTGGAGGCCGGCACGCTCTGGATCAATACCTACAATCTTTGCCCGGTGGAAATCCCGTTCGGGGGATCGAAGCAATCGGGCTTCGGACGGGAGAATTCGCTGGCAGCGCTTGAGCACTATAGCGAGCTGAAGACGGTTTATGTCGGCATGGGGCCGGTCGCCTCGCCGTACTGAGCCCATCCAAAATCGACGCATCCGTTGCACACGACAATCCAAAGGGAACAGCATGCAACAGGCAGATTTCGTCATCGTCGGCTCCGGCTCGGCAGGTTCGGCACTGGCCTACCGGCTTTCGGAAGACGGCAAGAACACGGTCATCGTCATCGAGGCGGGTGGCTCGGATTTCGGGCCGTTCATCCAGATGCCGGCGGCCCTTGCCTGGCCGATGAGCATGAAGCGCTATAACTGGGGTTATCTTTCCGAGCCCGAGCCAAATCTCAACAATCGGCGCATCACTGCGCCGCGCGGCAAGGTGATCGGCGGCTCCTCCTCCATCAACGGCATGGTCTATGTGCGCGGTCACGCGGAAGACTATAACAGGTGGGAAGAGCTCGGTGCGAATGGCTGGGCCTATGCGGATGTGCTTCCCTATTTCAAGCGCATGGAGAACTCGCACGGCGGCGAGGAAGGCTGGCGCGGCACGGACGGCCCTCTGCATGTGCAGCGCGGCGTGGTGAAGAACCCGCTGTTTCACGCCTTCATCGACGCCGGAAAACAAGCGGGCTTCGAGACGACCGAGGACTATAACGGCTCGAAGCAGGAAGGCTTCGGACTGATGGAACAGACCATCCATCGTGGCCGGCGTTGGTCGGCGGCAAACGCCTATCTGAAGCCGGCGCTGAAGCGGCCGAATGTCGAGCTCGTTAAGGGCTTCGCGCGCAGGATCATCATCGAGAACGGCCGCGCGACGGGCGTGGAAATCGAGCGCGGCGGCGCAACCGAGATCGTCAAGGCCAATCGCGAGGTGATCGTCTCGGCCTCCTCCTTCAATTCGCCGAAACTTTTGATGCTGTCAGGCATCGGCCCCGGCGGGCATCTGCAGGACATAGGCATCGAGGTAAAGGTCGACCGGCCGGGCGTCGGCGCCAATCTGCAGGACCATATGGAATTCTATTTCCAGCAGATCTCGACGAAGCCAGTGTCGCTCTATTCCTGGCTGCCATGGTTCTGGCAGGGCGTGGCCGGTACACAATGGCTGCTTTCCAAGGGCGGCCTCGGCGCCTCCAACCAATTCGAGGCCTGCGCCTTCCTGCGTTCCGCGCCGGGGCTGAAGCAGCCAGATATCCAATATCATTTCCTGCCGGTCGCCATCAGCTATGACGGCAAGGCGGCGGCCAACACGCACGGCTTCCAGGTGCATGTCGGCTACAATCTGTCGAAATCACGAGGCAACGTCACGCTGCGCTCGGCCGATCCGAAGGCCGATCCGGTACTGCGCTTCAACTATATGAGCCATGCCGAAGACTGGGAGAAGTTCCGTCACTGCGTGCGCCTCACCCGCGAGATTTTCGGCCAGAAGGCCTTCGACCATTATCGCGGCCCGGAAATCCAGCCGGGCGAAAAGGTGCAAAGCGACGACGAGATCGACGCTTTCCTGCGCGAGCATCTGGAAAGCGCCTATCATCCCTGCGGCACTTGCCGGATGGGTGCGAAGGACGATCCGATGGCTGTCGTCGATCCCGATACACGGGTGATCGGAGTCGATGGCCTGCGCGTTGCCGACAGCTCGATCTTCCCGCATGTCACCTATGGCAATCTGAATGGTCCGTCGATCATGACGGGCGAGAAGGCCGCAGACCATATTCTCGGCAAACAGCCGATAGCGCGTTCCAATCAAGAGCCGTGGATCAATCCGCGCGCTGCGGTGAGCGATCGGTAGTCAGTGGTAGTCTTCTTCGCGGCGATGACGGACGGCGAGCACGATGACTGTCGCTTCGTCGATCACTTTGAGAAGAATGACATATCCGGCTGGGCCGAACGGCACGACGAGTTCACGCAGCAGCAGACCATCCGTGGAGGCGCGTCTGGCCTCTGCCGAAGGGCATAAAAAACTAGAGCGGGATGCCAGAAAGCGTGCGCGGTTTTCGGCATCCCGCTCTTATCTTTTTGATTGAGTGACGGGTTCAGATTTCAGGTCGATTCGACCTGAAATCATCCGGCTTCAGGCTGCGCGAGATACCTTTCGGCCCTGCTCTCTCTGCGTTCGCATCTGGAACTGGGCCAGCAGTTCGGAAAGACGACCGCTTTCTTCCGCGAGACCTGCTCCGGCGGCGTTCATCTCTTCGACCATCGCGGCGTTCTGCTGCGTGACCTGATCCATATGGTTCACGGATGTATTGATTTCCGAAAGACCGGATGCCTGTTCCTTGGCGGCAACTGCGATCGCTTCCATATGCTGGTTTATCGCTACAACCAGTTGCGCGATTTCCTTCAAACCGTCGCCGGTATTGTTGACCAGAGTAACACCCTGATTGACCGCAGCCTCGGAGTTGCCGATCAGCGTCTTGATTTCCTTGGCCGCCTGGGCCGAACGCTGGGCAAGCTCACGAACCTCCTGAGCCACAACCGCAAAGCCCTTACCAGCTTCGCCCGCCCGGGCTGCCTCGACACCGGCGTTCAGCGCAAGAAGGTTGGTCTGGAACGCGATCTCATCGATGACACCGATGATGTTGCTGATCTGGCTGGATGCGGTTTCGATCTTCTGCATGGCATCGACAGCGTTCGATACCACTTCCCTGGAGGTTTCCGCACGAGCGCTCGCGTGACGGACCATCTCGCGAGCTTCGCTGGCGCGTTCCGATGTCTGCTTGACGTTGGTCGTGACTTGCTCCAGCGCGGCGGCCGTTTCTTCCAACGACGCAGCCTGCTGTTCGGTGCGCTTGGAAAGCTGGTCCGAGGCGGTCGAAATTTCGCCGCTGCCGCTGCGAACGCTGCGCGCAGTATGGCTCACACTTTCAAGCGTAGTACGCAACTGGCGCACGGAATCGTTGAAGTCGTGGCGAAGCGTCTCGAATTGTTCGCTGAAGACTTCGTCGATCTCGCACAACATATCGCCGGAGGCGAGACGCTTGAGACCGTCGGCAAGTCCCGATGTCGCCTGCGTCAAACGCTCTTCCGCCTCGCGTTCCACCTTTTGCTGGATGGCGATGCGCTCGATCTCGGACGCCTGGCGCGACCGCTCCGCTTCTGCTTCCAGGTTCTTGTTGTGAAGAGCAGCCTGCTTGAACACTTCGACCGCGCGGGCCATCTCGCCGATCTCGTCCGTTCTGTTGGCGCCGGAGACGACAACCGAAAGCTCCCCGCTTGCCAGCTTGCGCATGACCGCCGTCAGCATGCTGATCGGATTGGCGACACGGAAAACTACCATCATGATTCCGGCGATCGACAAAGCAAATGTAAGGAGTGTGGCGACACTATAAATAATGATCGACTGCGTTGCGGCGGAAACATTTTCAGACGTTGCGTTCGTCATCTCCGTCAGCGCCGCTGCTGCGATGTCTGCGAGCGAAGCCTGCGCCGGGCCTGCAGGTTTGCGCCATTCGTCGACAGCGATGTTCATCGGCTGACCGGCCTGGAAAGATTTGATCGCTGCTACCCGCTGATCCGCAAAGGGTCCGGCAAAGTAGGTCGTCTGCGCGGTGTCGTACAATTTCACGAGCCCCGCAGGCGTTGCCGGGCTGCGTACTATCTGCGTGATGACACTCCATGCAAAATTGACCTTCGCATCCAGGAGAGCGATTTCCGCAAGCTTGCCGGCGGGCAAAGCTTCTTTGGCGATAATCGCACCCACAAATGTCGAGTTTGCCGATCCGGCATTGGTGCGGGCCGACCATGCAAGCGAGCGAAGCTGCGTGAACATCATCATTCCGGGCTCACGCGCATTGATGGCAGCCTCGATGTCGTTGGCGGCCTTTTCGAGATCGCCTAGCATCTTATCCGCCAGTGGCAGAACCTGCGCGGCCAAGGCAGGGTCACGACTGGCGACCGGCATTTTCAGAGCCGCGTCGATCTGCTGACGGAAGGACATCCATTGACTGTACCCCTGAAGGACAGGGGAAAGCGAGGTCCGCAGCGCGGTCGAACCGCTGTCGTCATTCAAGTCTTTGATCGCTGCAAACGCGGGATCGACACTCTTTCGCCCCGCTTCGAGGTTGACCAGGCTGGATTGCGTTTCAGAGGGCTCGAGTTTGATGGCCGACGAAATAGCGCCGCGCTCGCCGCGCAATCCGAGCAGTGCATCGAACAGCCTCGCGTCGAGCTGAGCGAGCTCCGAAAGCCGTGTGGAATTCTGATAGACGCGAACTTCCTGCTGCAGCATGCTGCCGACAAGTCCAATGACTGCAAGACTTAATCCCACAAAGGCTAGAACCAAAGTGTGCTTGATCGAAATTTTCACTTTAATTACCCCAAAAGACAGCAATCACGGCCTGAATTATGCTTCGTCGAAGCTCAACAAATGCTTCCTGCAGCAACCGAATTGCCTACCCGCAACCCGTTGCGTTCAAAGATGTTATGAGCTTGCGCGAAAACGATAAAAATTGAATTAAACGCTTGCAGGTTACAATATGACTGGCTGGCAGCTCTCAGTTTTTTCGCCAGATGCCATGCGCATGGACCGACGCAACTTTAGACCGACGATCGTCAGTGTGCGAATGGACACTGAGTCCCGCGTCTTGCACTCTTTGGCGAATGAGTCATGCATGCCTAACTGAGACTAGCGCTACTTTGGCGGATCGAGGGTTAATCAACCAACAGGTGGGAAGGCATGGCCTCCAAGAAGGACGGGCCATGGATTGGGATGCTGCCTGACGGAAGGACATCCATTGACTGTACCCCTGAAGGACAGGGGAAAGCGAGGTCCGCAGCGCGGTCGAACCGCTGTCCTTCAGGGTCACGACTGGCGACCGGCATTTTCAGAGCCGCGTCGATCTGCTGACGGAATGGTTGACGCCATTTGTCGATCTGCCTGGTCACAATGCTCGTCGGCGCCGTTCCGGCAGGGGCTGCCGCCGACGGCGCAGCTGAGCGACATCAGGCGTACGGCCACGTCAGAGAAAACCGATCCACCTGCCGGCGACGACGGCAGCGATCCATATTATCGCCGAAAGAGCCGCGGAGAACCGCATGGCGGGACGGACGATGCCGATCGTCATCGCCGCCCGCCAGCCCGGCCCGGCATGAACCAGGAGCACATTGAGGATACCGAAAGCGATCAGTCCGAGCTTGGCGAGGAAGGCTGGATTGGCCGCATATTCGCCCGGGCGGACGCTGAAGAGGCAGAAGCCGGTGAGCAAAGCCAGGGCGAGGCCGACGCCGGCTGAACAGGACAGGAATGGCGCGACGACCTCCACCGGCACCTTACCGAAAAACCCGGCGAGCCTGAGATCAAGCGGCAGGATGGCGCCGACCAGAAGACCGATCGCCAGGATATGGGCGGCATTGACGAACATATAGAGCGTCGCGGAGCGCCGAAGCTCGACCGCGAGCGTGGTGGCAGCCAGCCATTCGAGAAGCTCCATGACGAGGCGTCAGTTCGTCTGGATGCGTTCCGGATAAATATCGTAGCGCTTTTCACCAATGGTGATGCGCACCGCCTTCAGCCGTTTCTCGGTGCGGTCCTGCGACCGGTTTCCGAGCGCTATGACCTGATCACCAGGTTTTGCGACACCTTCCACGAAACCTGCACGTTCCGTCTGACGCGGATTGCCGAGCTCGACGCGCCAGACACCGTCATCAACGGTTGTGACATCGAGCGTCGGATGCGGCCCGCCCATGGATATCTGCTGGATGGTGCCGCGAAGCTCGATCTGGTCGGCTTCCGCCCATGACCAGCCGTGATGGGCCGCAGCACCGCTTGCGACTGTCGCCGACAGCAGGACTTCGTCTTTCCAAAAATGAAAACATGATGTTTCTCCCTACCCGAATGCACGGGCAGGTGGAGCATGTCAGGCAGATGGAAAGGTCACTCACCGAATCTTGAAGGCCGGTGAGAGGGGATCAGGCAAGCAGACGGGTGACTTCCGCACCACGCTTGGTGCCGACGGCGTCGGCAATCGTCGTGGAGAACAGCACCTTGCGAGTGGCGTCCGCTACCTTGGCGAAGACGTGGCGAATTTGGCAGGTCTGCTCGCCGTCGCAATCATCGCACTTGCGGTAGGCGGTGATCGACAGGCAGGGCAGCGGCGCGATCGGGCCATCGATGATGCGCAGGATCTCGCCGAAGGTGATGCTGTGGGCCGGCTTCAACAGCAGGTAGCCGCCCTGCTTGCCGCGGCGGCTGACGACGATGCCGTGATGTTTGAGGTCGAGCAGAATCTGTTCCAGAAACTTCTTCGGGATCTTTTGCTGCACAGCAATGTCGGAAATCATGACGGGTTCGTCGGCCGCAGCTTCCGCCAGAACCGTCAGCGCCCGCAGCGCATATTTTGCCTTTTGCGTAATCATCTCGGACCGTCGACACACACAGAGCGGTGTCAAATCCCGACATCGCCAAAAAAGCTAATTGCCTCTATTGCACGGCCAGCATGAACGGAATTTGAACGCGCTGGAAAAAGCCTTGAGAGACAAGTATTTTGGCCCTGTTTTTCACCCTCGGCCAACAGGTGATAATCTATGTCAAAAGAGGATAATTTTCATCATCCCCGCCATCAATTCAGATTTCCAATTGACAGGCGCCGTGTAACACTACTATTTCTATAGACATTAAGTTCGAGGCGCCATTTCTGCGCCTGCGGCTGCTTTTCTGCATTGCGGCAGGATGGGAGAGATATTTGCTCCGCTAAGCAGTCCTTTCGAAATCCCTTTTTCTGTCCGATCCGTCCTTCAGCTGTAATACTCCGGCCAATATCAAGGACAGGATCCCCCATGACTGTTATCAATCCGATCGAAGAAGCCGAGGCTTTGGCTGACAAGCTTTCGGGTCTCGACCTTGCTGGCCGGCTTTCGTACGTCGCCGGCCTTGGCGGGCGAGTGGTCTTCACCACCTCGCTCGGCATCGAGGACCAGGTCATATCAGCCGAGATTGGCACGCATCGCCTGCCGATCGACGTCGTCACGCTGCAGACAGGGCGGCTTTTCCCGGAAACGCTTGCGCTGATCGACGAGACCGAGAGCCAGTACGACATTCACATCGTCAGCTATGAACCGGAGCAGGCCGACATCGACGCTTACGCGGCGAAATACGGCATAAACGGTTTCTACGAGAGTGTCGAAGCCAGACTTGCCTGTTGTGGCGTGCGCAAGCTGAAGCCGCTTGCGCGGGCGCTGGCAGGCGCAACAATCTGGATCACCGGCCTGCGCCGCGGTCAGTCGGCCAATCGCGCCGAGACGCCCTTTGCCGAATATGACGCCGAACGCCACCTGTTGAAGGTCAACCCGCTCGCCGACTGGGACATCGACAAGATCAAGGCCTTTGTTGCCGACAACAGCGTGCCTGTCAATCCGATGCATGCCCGCGGTTATCCCTCGATCGGCTGCGAGCCCTGCACCCGCGCCATCAAGCCCGGCGAGCCGGAACGTGCCGGCCGCTGGTGGTGGGAACAGGATGAGAAGCGCGAATGCGGTCTGCATGTCGCCGAAGAGGCGGCAGCGATCGCCGTGCAGCAATAAGAAGTCTGGAGTACGCAATGCCCGATACCCGTCAGGATACGGAACTGACCAATCCGCAGAGTGCCAAGCCGCCGCTCGACCCGCATCTGAAAGCCCTGGAAAACGAAGCGATCCACATCTTCCGCGAAGTTGCCGCCGAATTCGAGCGTCCGGTGATGCTCTATTCGATCGGCAAGGATTCCTCCGTCCTGCTGCATCTTGCCCGCAAGGCCTTCTATCCCGGCCGCGTGCCCTTCCCGCTGCTGCACGTCAACACCGGCTGGAAATTTGCGGAGATGATCACCTTCCGCGATGAGATCGTGAAGAAGTACGATCTCGATCTGATCGAGCATATCAATCCGCGCGGTACGGCTGAAAACATCACGCCGTTCACCTATGGCTCGGCCCGCTATACCGACATCATGAAGACGGAAGCGCTGCGCAATGCGCTGGATGCCGGCCAGTACGACGCAGCCTTCGGCGGCGCGCGACGCGACGAGGAAGCCTCCCGTGCCAAGGAGCGCATCTACTCGTTCCGCACGCCGGACCATCGCTGGGATCCGCGCAACCAGCGCCCGGAACTCTGGAACGTCTATAACGGCCAGATCCGCAAGGGCGAAAGCGTTCGCGTCTTTCCGCTGTCGAACTGGACCGAGGTCGATATCTGGCGCTACATCCAGGCCGAGGATATCCCGATCGTGCCGCTCTATTTCGCGGCCAAGCGCCCCTATGTGGAGCGCGACGGCATGATGATTGCGGCCTCCGATCCGCGCCTAGAACTGCTGCCCGGTGAAACAAAGCAGGAAGATTCCATCCGCTTCCGCACACTCGGCTGCTTCCCGTTGACCGGCGCGATCCGCTCGACCGCCACCACCCTTGAAGAGATCATCGCGGAGCTGGAGATCGCCACGGTTTCCGAGCGCCAGGGCCGCGCCATCGACCGCGATCAGTCCGGTTCCATGGAAAAGAAGAAGCGTGAAGGATATTTCTGAGATGACCGCAGCAATTCCCGCAAACGTTGTCGCCGTGCCCGCCGCCGAGCCCCTGAAGGCCGTGCGCGACTCGCGCCCGTTGCGCCTCATCACCTGCGGCAGCGTCGATGACGGCAAGTCCACCCTGATCGGCCGCCTGCTCTGGGATACCAAGGCCGTCAAGGAAGACCAGGCTGCAACGCTTCGCCGCGATTCCACCGGTAAGCAGAACGATCTCGGCCTGCCGGATTTCGCGCTGCTGCTCGATGGCCTTCAGGCAGAGCGCGAACAGGGCATCACCATCGATGTCGCCTATCGCTATTTCTCGACCGACAAGCGCTCCTTCATCGTCGCCGACACGCCCGGCCACGAGCAGTACACCCGCAACATGGCGACCGGCGCCTCCACCGCCGATCTCGCCGTATTGCTGGTCGATGCCCGCGCCGGCATTCTCGAGCAGACGCGCCGTCACGCGACGATCGCCTCGCTGCTCGGCATCAAGCAGTTCGTTCTCGCCGTCAACAAGATCGACCTGACGAACTACGACCGTGCCGGCTTCGATAAGATCACCCACGAATTCAAGGAATTCGCGCTGTCGCTCGGCGTCAAGCAGATCACCGCGATCCCGATGTCGGCGCTGAAGGGCGAAAACGTCGTCTATTCCGGCCAGGCGGCAATGCCCTGGTACAGCGGCCCGACTCTGGTCGAAACGCTGGAACATGCGACCGTGCGCTCCGGCCAGACCACCGGCTTCCGCCTTTCGGTTCAGCGCGTCTCGCGTCCGGGCGAAAGCTTCCGCGGCTATCAGGGCACGGTTGCCGGCGGCTCTGTGAAGCCAGGCGACAGCGTGATGATCCTGCCTTCGGGCATGGTGGCCAACGTCACCAAGATCGTCACCTTCGACCTGGTGCGTAATGCGGCTGTTGCCGGTGATGCGATCACGCTCGTGCTCGACCGTCAGGTGGACGTTGCGCGCGGCGATATGATCGTCTCGATCGACTCGCAGCCGCAGACCGGCCTTTCCTTCGATGCGCAGGTCGTTGCCCTGCAGCCTGAGGGCATCGAAGCCGGCAAGCGCTACTGGCTGAAGAGCGGCTCGCGCCGCCAGCGTGTTCAGGTAGAACCCGTCAGCCAGCTGGAGCTCAAGACCGGCGCATGGAATTCCGCCCAGCGGCTTTACATGAATGCTATCGGCAAGGTGCGCCTCGTTTTCGACGAAGCCGCAATCTTCGATCCCTACGAACAGAACCGCGCGACCGGCTCCTTCATCCTGATCGATCCCGAGACGAACAACACCATCGCCGGCGGCATGGTGACCGGCAAGCGCGCCGACGTCAGCGGTCTGCATGGCAATGATGCCCGCGTCATCCTCTCACTTCCGGCCGATCTCGCTGAGCAGATCATGGCAAGTGAGTTGTTCGCCAAGCGCAGCCACGAAGCGGAGGTGCGCCGCATGACGGCGTCGGAAGCGGCCGAACTCTGGTCGAGCGCGGCCAGCGATATCTAAGAAAAAAGGGGCCGGTCGGCCCCTTTTTATTGCTTCGGCATCGAGCGTGTCGAACCGCGCTCGATGATCGAAAAGCCGAGATCGACCCTGTGCTCTTCTGCCGGCTCCTCGCGGATGGCGCGCAGCAGCATATCGGCGACGCGGCGGCCCAGATCATGACGCGGAACATGCACCGTCGTCAGAGATGGCGAGGTGAACTGCGCAAATTCCAAATCGTTGAAACCGCAGATACCGAAATCATCGGGCACGCTGATGCCGCGTTCGTTGCATTCGATCAGCGCCCCGAGGGCGAGATCATCATTTTGCGCAAGGATCGCATCGAGATCCGGCACCCGTTCCAGCAGCTCGCTGAACAGGCGCCGTCCGAGACCGATGCTGGTGGAACCGTCTTCGCCGTGTGTCAGCGACGCATTGTCGAGACCGGCCTGGCGCATGGCCTCCTCATATCCCGCACGACTGCGGCGCGAGCGGATATCGCTGAGCCCGCCAATGAAACCAATCCGCTTGTACCCTTTCGACAGAAGGAAACGGGTGGCAGCGGCGGCGGCGACATGATGCGACATGCCGACAAGCAGCGTTTCCGGCGGCTGGCTGAGATCGGCAACGTGGGCGACCGGAAAGGCGGCCGCATCCATCAGCATCGCAAGGCCGTCATAATATTCTGCGTTGACGAGGATGATCCCGGCCGGCTTCTGCGCCAGGAAGGATTTGAACTGGTTGATCTCCTGATCGACATCGTTGAGCGTGTTGGCGTATTGGACGCGCAGATCCGTAGCGCGCAACCGCTCCTCGATGCCCATCATCACACCGGTGAAGTAGGGATGATGAAGCGACGGCGTGATGACGCCGACAATGCCGCTGTGGCGGCCGGCAAGAGCGCGGGCGGCAAGATTGGGGATGTAGCCCATCTCGTCGACGGTGCGCAGGATGACCTCTCGCAGCTCTTCAGAGACGATTTCGGGATTGCGAAGCGCACGCGAGATTGTGATCGGACTGACCCCTACCCTCTTTGCAACATCACTCAGCTTTACATGGGAACCGCGCTTCTTTTCCCGCCCCGGCTTCACTGAATCCCTCATCGCTTCCCGCATGCCGCCGCGAGCCTGGCCCTTCGCCGATTCGCAGTTTCCTCTTTCTGAAGAAAAATTAATTTAGAGTCTACTAACATTTTAACATTCCGCTTCAACCAAACCGCGAAAAAACATGAACAACCATTGCGAATGGTTCGATTTAATACGCGGCTGGCGGCCGGCGGATCACGGGAAAGTGGGATATATTTTACTATTCTGGCACCTTGCGGTGCGGGCAACAGCAGGCGCCGGGAGAATTGCGGCAATGCTTGGCCAGTCAAGATTAAATTATAGTAATGTCTTACGATACCGTAATACAAACATGATCAATGTTTAATTTGTAAATCCCGCAGAACGGGTCATATAGATATCAAGCGCCAGTTCTTCCCGAACACAGTATTCGCCACATCATACAGGCGAAATCCAGGTAATCTACGGTAAAAACTAGCGGTAATACTTATCGACGCCATGGTCCATGGCATGGAACCAAGACGCCATTCAAATGCCAACGCTCTCGCAAGGGACTTCCACCATGTCAAACATTCTTCGCAAGCATCGGGCCGCAGCACTTGTCGGAGCGGCCATCGTTCTCGGCGCGGCCTCCCTGCCCTTCGCCATCTCCTCTTACTCGACGGCTCTTGCCGCTCCGGCTGAGACAGGGGGCGTTCTTGCCTCCAACGGCTCGTTTGCTTCCATCGTCGACGCCGACAAGCCGGCGGTGGTAACCATTACCACCACGATGAAGGCAACCAACGCCAGCGCCGACAGTTCACCGATGGACGAGCAGTTCCGCCAGTTCTTCGAACAGCAGGGTATTCCTCTGCCGCACCAGGCACCACAGCAGCAGCAGCAATCGCAGCATGCCATGGCGCTCGGCTCCGGCTTCGTCATCAGCCCTGATGGTGTGATCGTCACCAACAACCACGTCATCGACAATGCCATCGACATCAAGGTCACACTCGATGACGGCACCGAACTGCCGGCCAAGCTGCTTGGCGCAGATGCCAAGTCCGACCTCGCGGTTCTGAAGATTCAGGCTCCGCATCCGCTTGCGACCATCGCCTGGGGCGATTCCGACAAGCTGAAGCTCGGCGACCAGATCCTTGCCATCGGCAACCCGTTCGGCATCGGCACCACCGTAACGGCCGGCATCGTCTCGGCCCGCGGCCGTGACCTGCACAGCGGCCCCTATGACGACTTCATCCAGATCGATGCACCGATTAACCACGGCAATTCCGGCGGCCCGCTGGTCGATCGTGACGGCAATGTCGTCGGCATCAATACCGCCATCTACTCGCCGAACGGCGGCAGTGTCGGCGTCGGCTTCGCCATTCCTTCGTCTGAAGCAAAGACGATCGTTGCCAAGCTGCAGAAGGACGGTTCGATCGATCACGGCTATCTCGGCGTGCAGATCCAGCCGGTCACGCAGGATGTCGCCGATGCTGTCGGCCTCTCCAAGGCTGAAGGCGCGCTGGTTGCTACCGTTTCCAACGAAGCGCCTGCCGCGCATGCCGGCGTGAAGACCGGCGACATCGTGACGGCCGTCGGCAGCGAAAGCGTCAAGACGCCGAAGGATCTGTCGCGCCTCGTTGCCGATCTGTCCCCAGGTGCGAAGGAAACGCTGACCGTCTGGCGTGACGGCAAGACGGTCGATCTCAACGTCACCGTCGGCGGCAATGAAGACACCCAGAAGCAGGCTGCTGCCGAAAGCAGCGACGATCAGGGCCAGGCTGCTGGCCAGCCGAGCCTCGGCATCGGCCTTGCCGACCTGACGCCCGATGTCCGCCAGCAGCTCAACCTGCCCCACAACGTTGCCGGCGCAGTTGTTGCCAACGTCAACCCGGACAAGTCGGCCGCTGCCGCCGGCATCCAGCCCGGTGACGTGATCGTTTCGGTCAACGACAAGCCGGTGCATGACGCCCGCGACGTCAAGACCGCCGTCGCCGATGCCGGCAAGTCCGGCCGCAAGTCGGTGCTGCTCCTGATCGAACGCGGCGGCAACAAGACCTTCGTGGCCGTGCCCTTCGCCGCCGCTTGAAGGGCATCCACGTGAGCGCTGCGCCCGGACCAGTTCCGGGCGCAGTTGTTTCTAACCAAGCATCAACTTCAGATCGGCTGCCAGTCTTTGAACGGCAGCC
>NZ_AJWE01000086.1:0-82738 GCF_000281145.1 Rhizobium sp. CF142
GGCAGGTGTCGCTCCGAGCCGCTGATATTATATTCCCGGGCCAGGAGGAAAAGCTTGTAGGCCTCGGGATCGGTCGGCCCCGTGCGCTCCAGCGCCTGGCGCTCCGAAGGCAAGAGGCGGAGCCTGAGTGCCTCGACGACGGATTTGGCAAGGTCCGCCTGCAGCACCAGCACATCCTTGATGTCCCGGTCGAAGCGCTCAGCCCAGACCGTCGTTTCATTCGCTCCGTCGATCAGCTGGGCGGAGAGGCGGATTCGTTCACCTGCCTTGCGCACGTTACCTTCGAGCACATAGGCCACATTGAGCTGCTGGGCGATTGCACGCGCGCTCTGAGCCTTGATGCTGAACGACGTCGCGCGGGAAACGACCGTCAGGGACGAGAGCTTGCTCAGGTCGATGATGATGTCCTCGGTAACGCCTGCGCTGAAATAATCCTGCTCCGGGTCACCGCCGATATTGGCGAAAGGCAGGACGCAGATGCCGATCCGCTCGCGGCTGGCGGAAGTCTGTGCCGGCGCCTCCCCCTGGATGGCAAAGGCACGGATGGGGCGCTCGATGTTCTTGAGCGAGATCGTCCCGAGGTCTTCAAGCGCGACATTCAATTTTCCCGCCACGTGTTCGCGCACCGTTTCGGAGAGCACAATACCGCCCGGCTGGGCGAGCGCCTGCAGCCGCGCTGCGATATTGACCCCCTCCCCGAAGAGATCGCCATCATCGACGATCACATCTCCCAGATTGAGCCCCATGCGAAAGCGAAGCGCCGGATCGGTTGCCGAAGCAACGCCTTGAAGCGCAATGGCGCACACTGCCGCATCGACTGCGCTCGCGAACTCGATGAGAGCACCGTCGCCCATCAGCTTGACGATGCGGCCATGGTAACGCGCTAATGCAGGATCAAATGCCGCAAACGTCGCCTTGACGCGGGAGAGCGTGCCAGCCTCATCGCGTCCCATCAGCTTGCTGTAGCCGGCGACATCGATACAGAGAACGGCAGCCAGTTTGCGCATACAACCGCACCTGTGAGTTGGGTGCTCGCGGCGAAAGCCCGGATTTCACCCTGTTCAATCCATCACATTCCGGCATTGGAGACAAGCGAGCGAAGGTGATGGACCTCGTTCACAGCCTGGATCGAAGAACCGTCCTTCAAGCAGCAACGTCGCCAATCAGTGAACCAGCGGGAATATTCCATTCCTTACTGAGCTTCCGAATCTGATCCAGATTGATTTCCCGTCTGCCGTTCAGAAGATCAGCCGCTCGCGCTTTGGAGCCGATGACTGCCACCAGGTCGGCGCGACTGTAATTGTTCGCAGCCATCACCGACTTGATCACCTCAACCGGGCTCGCAGTCGGGATTGGGTAGTGTCTGGCTTCATACTGTTCGATCAAAAGGACGAGCGCGTCAAAATGAGCAGCTTCATCGGAGCCTTCGTCGGGTTCGTCCTCGAAATACGGCCGGACTTCCTTCAACGCGGCATTATATTCGTCTTCACTCTGAAGCGTTCGAAAAGCTTTCAAATTCAACATATCGATCTCCTTTCGCGTCAGAGTTCTTTCACGTCGATCGCATCGTATTCGGCATGTGTCCCGACAAACAGGACGAAAATCCGTTTTGATCGAAACGCAACCAGCCCCACGATGCGATACTTGTTGCCGCCAACGTCGAAAATAACCTTGTTGCCTGCGACAATATCGGCCGAGTTGAAGGTCTTCTTCAACTCACTGAAATTGCTCCAATTCGCTTTGGACGCGGTGGCATACCATTCCGTCATCGCAGCTTCAGCAGTCTCTCTGGGCGCCCCTTTCGGCAAGGAATTCCAAAAATTGACCAAGGCGGACTTGGCGATAACATTCATTCTCACTCCTATCTAATGTGTTCCCAATCTGGAAACAAGTCCAAGATTCCCAATTTGGAAACTTTATCGCTACATCGCTCCCAACGACCACCAGCGCATCGCCGACGAAATGATGGTTTAAACCACAGATAATCGGAAATGGGATTGGCGGCACGACGCACCTGGTCGGGCACCTGCTCCATGATACCGGTTAATTGCCACCCCCGGCAGCGCCATGTGCGCTCACCAACCTGGTGGTATTTGCCACATAATTCGGGAGCTTCCTTGGTCCCCTGTAGAATGCAGGAAGATCGCCCGTGGTCCCACCGCACGAGTGCACTATTTCCAGAACGCCAGACCCTATCGCAAAGCAAACCTGAAAATAGCCAGGCAGCCGTTTCGTCAGCTCGCAGGCGCAAGCAATTCAGGAAGGCCGCTATCCGAAGGAGGAACTGATATGGCCACTGTCAGCGTTCGTTATATCGTCGACGACGTCGATGCGGCGATTGCGTTCTATACGCAGTCGCTCGGCTTCGCGCTCACCATGCATCCGGCTCCGAGCTTCGCCATGCTCACCAGAGGCGATCTTCGCCTGCTCGTGAACGGCACGACGGGGCCAGGCGGCGCCTCTCAGCCCATGCCGGATGGACGCCGGCCTGAGCCCGGCGGATGGAACCGCATCCAGATAGAGGTAGAAAATATCGAAGACGAGGTCGAACGCCTGCGGACATCAGGTGCCAGATTTCGCAACGACATCGTCACCGGATTTGGCGGCAAGCAGATCCTTGTAGACGACCCCTCGGGCAATGCCATCGAATTGTTCGAGCCGCCGAAAAAGTAGCTGCGCAGCGGCGGCCCTGAAATTTACAAGGCGTCGGTCGTCAGGCTGGACTGCACAGTCTCAGCCTTCGCCGCGCCGTCCGCGAGATCGGCGACGACGTCATGCCCCTCCCACCCCGAGGGCAACGAGAAGCTCGTCCAGTTGCTCGAACTGCTCGGGCAACCCGCCCTCCGCCCCGGAATTGGCGTCGAACGCTTCCTTCGAGGGATAGAGTTCGTGCAGGACCAGCAGTGTCTTGCCGTCTTTTTCCTCGAAGGTCACCGTGGTGATGGCAGCGTCGTCACTCTCCTCATTCGTCCAGACCAGGCGCGCGTTCGGTATCACTTCGAGATACTTGCCGAAGAATTCCATGGCGCTCGAGGCATCGTGGCCAAACGCAACACGGTAGCCACCTCCGACGCGAACATCCATGTCGCAGGAAAGCAGCGGCACTCCCATCGACTTCGGCGCCCACCACCGCATGAACAGCTCGGGCCTGGTCCACGCTTGAAACACGATATGTGCCGGGCCGTTGAAGGTTCTGGTAACGACGAGCTCACGCTCGGACGTCCGTTCCACCGTCGTGGGGTTCTTCATGGGGGTAGGCTTACTCTCCATCGTCCTTCTCCTTCCGTTTCAGTTCCTCGATAACCTTGTCCAGTTCGTCGAAGCGTGCGTCCCAGAGCTGACGGTACGCCTGGATCCATGCCGCCTCTTCCTCAAGTCGGCGCACACCGAGCTTGCAGGTGCGCACGCGCCCGACCTTCTCCGTGGTGACGAGCCCCGCCTGCTCCAAGACGCCGACGTGCTTCTTCATGCCCGTCAGCGTCATCTGGAACTTCTCGGCAAGGTCCGTGATCGACGCGTCCGCACGTCCGAGCTGCTCCAGAACGCCGCGTCGTGTGGCGTCCGAGAGCGCGGCAAACGAGGCATCGAGGCGGGCTTTCGAATACTGAACCATATGGTTCAGTGTATAGCGCAGGGATGAGCGGCATGCAAGGGGACCGGACGCTGCGTTAGCGATGTTGCTGGCAGAGCGCCTTTGCGTTTTGCCAATTATGGTTGCCCCTGATCGCATATGGGAACAATATACCCCCGCGATGCGAGATCGCCCCTCGGCCGAAGCCGACCGTGGCGACGACAGTCGATGTGTTTCACTTAATCCAAGCATGGAATTTCTCGCGGCTGTGTCGGCTTTCGCGATCGTAGCCTGGAACTCCGGCCCAAGAGGGTCGCGGGAGGAGAACCGTTATGAAAATCGTCCTTATCGGAGGCACCGGCCTCATCGGAACGAAGACTGCAGCGCGTCTGCGCGACAAGGGCCACGAGGTGCTGGCCGCATCCCCGAAAACCGGCGTCAACACCATTACCGGGGAAGGACTGGCGAGCGCGCTGGCCGGGGCGGAAGTGGTCGTCGATCTTGCAAACTCACCTTCCTGGGAAGACCAGGCGGTCCTGGACTTCTTCAAAACATCGGGCCGCAATCTGCTCGCCGCAGAACGCGACGCCGGCGTAAAACACCATATCGCGCTCTCCATCGTCGGATCGGAACGGCTGCCGGAGAACGGCTATTTCAGGGCCAAACTTGCCCAGGAGAGGCTCATCAAGGGATCGCCGATCCCGTACACGATCATTCATTCGACCCAGTTCATGGAGTTCTTGAAGGGCATCGCCGATGAAGCGACCGTCGGGACTGTCGCCCGGCTCTCTCCTGCAGCCTTCCAACCCATAGCGTCAGACGACGTTGCCGACATCGTGGCGGACGTTGCCCTTGCGAGGCCGGTCAACGGGATGATCGAAATTGCAGGTCCGGAGCGCTTTCCCATGAATGAGATCATCGGCCGTTATCTGAAGGCGATCAACGATCCTCGCACCGTCGAGGCCGATGTTCACGCGCGCTATTTCGGGTCTGAGCTGGATGATCGCTCGCTCGTGCCCGGCGAGGGTGCGCGGCTCGGCAAGATCGGCTTTGCGGACTGGTTTCGCCTGTCCCAATAGCCGAGGCGGCTTGAGCCCCTTGGCAACCGGGCAACGTGATCTTTCAATGGTTTGCAGGCTCGAAACGCATTTTCACACGGCAACGAAGAGGGTTACGACAATGAATTCTGCCCTATCCGCATTGCTGGTGTCAGCCAGCCTCTGTCTCTCCGGCACTTTGGCTGCTGCCGCCGAGGACACTGCAAAAGTAACATCGCTCATGAGCAAGGACCTTCCGGATTATCCGGGCAAGGAGGGGCTCATGATCTCGGTCGATTACGGGCCGGGAGGCTCCTCCCCGATTCACAAGCACGAGGCGGACGCCTTCGTCTACGTTCTGGAGGGCTCGATCGTGATGCAGGTCAAAGGAGAAAAGGAAGTGACCTTGTCTCCAGGCGATACGTTCTACGAGGGCCCTTCCGACATTCACCTGATCAGCCGTAACGCGAGCAAGACGAAACCGGCGAAGTTCATCGTCGTGCTGGTCAAGAAAAAGGGCGCTCCGGTGGTGATGCCGGTAAAATGACATCAGGCCCCAAGCGCCGATGATGAACCAGCGTGCTCGTCTCGAATTTTGCGGTGCCGGCCGAACCTGTGCCGGCATCGTCCCGGCTTTTGATCGTTGCGATTGAGGCTCGGGGCGAAAACACGGAGCGGATCGATGAAAGTAACGGTCATGGGAGCGAGCGGGCGCATCGGAACGCGCCTCGTTGAAAGCCTCAGGCAGGCAGGCGCCGAAGTCGTCCTTGCATCCCCCACTTTCGGGGTGAACAGCGTGACGAGGGAGGGCCTGAGAACCTCGCTCACGGGCGCGGACGCCGTCATCGACGTCACGAACGCGGCATCCTTCGGAGACAATTCCGCATTGGAGTTCTTCAGGACCTCCACCCGAAATCTGCTGGCCGCCTCCGCAGATGCGGGGGTCGGCCACTATCTCGCCCTGTCGATCGTCGGGACCCCTCGCCTCGTCGAGAGCGACTACTTCCGCGCAAAGATGGTGCAGGAGAACCTGATCAAGGCGGCCCGGCGGCCCTATACGCTTGTCCACTCGACGCAATTCTTCGAGTTCATCAGCGGCGTGATCGACATGGCGGCAGGCGATGACGGTATCCGGCTTCCCTCCGCCTCCGTGCGGCCCATAGCTGCCGACGACGTCGCTGACGTGCTCACCCGGCTGGCGTTGGAACCTCCGGTGAACGATACGGTGGAAATAGCAGGCCCGGAGCAGTTCCCCCTCGATGAAATCGCCCGCATGCTTGTCGCAGCCAACGAAGACATGCGCCCGGTGATCACCGACGAGACCGCGCGCTACTATGGCGTCGAACTGAACGACGACACATTGCTGCCGCTTCACCTCGCCCATGTTGGTCCTGTCAGGTTCGCAGACTGGCTGAACCGGTCCATGGCCAGTTAGGTGTCAATCCTGGCCCGAAGCTGACATCGCCGTCGTGTTTTCATGGCCGTCGTGGCAATACGGATGCGGCCAAGGAAGCCTCGCTCTTGTCAGGTCCATAGATGAAGCGCCTGCCCCGTATCCCCCAAGCCGTCCTGTTCGACATGGACGGGGTGATTTTCGACACCGAAGCTCTGTATCGCGACGCGACGATAGCGGCTGCGCGGCACGCCGGTTTTCAATTGCCTCAGTCGGTCTATCTTGAAACAATTGGTTTGCCGGCTCCTGCTGTTCGCGAACTTTTGTTGGCCCGGTTCGGAAAGGACGCTCCTCTGGAGGATTTCTGGAAGCATGCTTCGGAGCTGTTTGAACAGATGGCTCAAACGGATTTGCGAACGAAGCCGGGCTTGCCGGAAATTCTCTCTCTCCTCGAAACAGAACAGATACGTTCGGCTATTGTCACCTCTTCAAATCGGGTTCTGGTAGAGGCACACCTCTCTGTAGCCGGCCTGCAAGGTCGTTTTGAAACCATCGTTGCACATGGCGATTATATCGCGGGAAAACCGCATCCCGCCCCATATCTGCTGGCCGCCGAGCGATTAGGCTTGCCCATTGGTGATTGCGTTGCACTTGAAGACTCCCGCAACGGGGTTCTTTCTGCGTCAAGTGCGGGAGCTATGACCATCATGGTACCGGACCTCGTTCAGCCTGGTCGAGATATTTCCGGCCTGTGCGAATGCATAGCGACCGACCTTCACGCTGTACGGGAACTGATCTCGAACAGTTTGGTTGACCTCGTCGTCTAGGAGCCGGGCGGTCCCACACTTCGAAAACCGATTTCTGCTGCTCTCGACAGCCACGCTTCGATCTCCATCGATTCCTGAACTGTACGTTGCCGCCTCACGCAGCAGCGAGTTGAGGCGCGCGCGGCAGCGTGATTGCAAAGACGACTAGGCCAAGAAGCGTCAAGAGGAACCCGGCCCAGACCGCCGAGAGAAGACCGAATCCGGCCGCGATCGCCGCTCCGCCGGCCCAGGCGCCGATGGCGTTGGCGACGTTGAGGGCTGCCAGGTTCATGGCGCCCATCAAAGTTGGCGCTTCCGGCGCAAAGCTTGTCAATCTTACTTGGATCGTAGGGATAGCAATCATCATCGTAGTGCCGACACCGAAGAGGCCGATCATCAGCAGCGCGACATTTCCTCCTGATGATGCGAGGACCGCCAGTACGATGAGCGCACTGCCGAAGCCGACGACGAGCCCCCGCGAAGGATGGCTGTCGGCGATACGTCCGCCGATAAGGTTCCCTGCCGTCATGCCGATACCGAAGAGAGCCAGCGCCAGCGGGATCCATGCCCTGTCTATGACTGCGACATCGGTCACGAACGGTCCGATGAACGTGTAGACGGCGAAGATGCTCGCCACGCCCAAGGCGGCGACAAGCATCATGATCCAGACAGAGCCTCGGCGGAGCGAACTCAGTTCCTGTGCGATCGGCCCGCCGTCCAGCGCCTCGGTCCGCGGCACCCATGCCCAAAGGGCCAGAAGCGCCAACACACCCGTGCCGGCAACGGCGAAATAGGTGTTCCGCCAGCCGAGGTTCTGGCCGAGGAAGGTGGCGATCGGCGAACCGATAATTGTGGCAACGGTCAGTCCGGTCATCACGAGCGCAAAGGCCTTGCCGCCATGTCCGGGCCCCACGATATAGGAGGCGACGACGGCGCCGGCACCGAAATAAGCGCCTTGGGGCATACCGCTAATGAAACGGGCGAGCGCGAACATGCCGAGATTGGCGGCAAGCGCGGAAAGCACATTGCCGACGATGAAAAGGCCGAGCAATGCCAGAAGCAGGCTCTTCCGGTTAAGTCGGGCGGCAGCGAGCGTGACAAGAGGGGCACCGATCACCACCCCGAACGCATAGGCCGTGATCGCATTTGTTGCCACCGGTATGCTGATATCGAGGCTTTCGGCAAAGAGCTGCAGAACGCCCATGCTGGCGAATTCGGACGTCCCGATGCAGAAGCTCCCAAGCGCCAGCGCAAACAGCGTCAAACCGCGACGCCGGTGTTGCGCCGCATCCGTGCAATGGATTGCCACCGCCTTGCATTGCGGTTCGAAGGCCTTTTGGAACATGTTCAAACTCCTGTGCTGCACCGCTCGGCGGCTGCATTGATAAGTGCCAGCCTCGATCCGCGTCGTACACTCGCCAATTCACAGGTTCCGGCGCGACCGCGATGCCGTCGGGACTTGACGGCATCAGAACTTCACGACTGCCCGCCCGACAACTTTATTGTCCCGCTGGAGATCGAGATATTCGTTGATCTCATCGAAACTGATTGTCTTGATAGTGTGTTGGATCTTGCCTGCGGCGGCGAGCGCCATCACCTCGCTGAGGTCGGCGTTATTGCCCCAGAAAGACCCATGAAATGTCTGCTCGCCGGAGACTCGTGGGAACAACGGAATGTCGATGCGATCGGCGATGAAGCCGACATCTGCATAGTGGCCACTGATCGCCAACAAGGCGAAACCCAGTTGCATCATCTCCCGCGCGCCGGCGCAATCGATGATCGCATCGAGCTTGTCCTGCCCGGTGGCCTTCTTGAGCTCCTTGCCGATATCGCCGGTGGACCTGCCCTTGATATCGATGATGTGGTCGGCTCCATAGCTCTTTGCGATGGCCAGCTTGTCCGGATTGCGGGCGAATGCAACGACGGCCGCACCAGCGCCAAGCAGCTTGGCATATTGGACCGCATAGGCACCGAGGCCGCCGATGCCGAACACGCCGATCACCCGATCAGGTCCGAGGCCGCCGGCATCGCGGATCTTCTTGATGCCGCGATAGGGCGTCAATCCGGCATCGGTGAGTGGAGCAAGCTCTTCAAATTTCAAATGCTTCGCGACCTTGATCACATAGCGTGCCGGAACGGGAATATATTCCGCAAAGCCGCCATAGGTGCCGAAGCCGGGCCAACGCACGTTGGCGCAGATATGCGTGTTGCCGACCTGACAATGGCGACATACGCCATCGCCCCATCCGGGCGCGACCACGACATGATCACCTTCTTCGAGCCCCGCGGATTTTGAAACGACGCCGCCAATCTTCTCGATCGTGCCGGTGATCTCATGGCCCGGGATGACCGGCGGGGGAATATCGCCGTAGTTCTGGAAAAATCCGTCGACCAGAAGAACGTCGGAGCGGCACATCCCGCATGCCGCAACCTTGACCAGAACTTCGTCCGCGTTGATATCGGGAACCGCTATGTCTTCCAGGACGAGCGGCTTGTGATATTGGAGTATGCGCGCGGCTCTCATGGGTTTCTCCTCTCCTCGATAATCTTGGCTTCGTCGACGGCTGCCTCTGCAACCGCAATATTCTGCTCAATCCTTCCGGCACTCTTCGTAAGGGCGTTAAGACGGTATGGGCGCGTTGTCTCAGTTCGACGGCACGGCCGCGCTGGCGATAAAATCCACCACGTCCTGGGGATGCGAAAGCATAACGGCGTGGCTGGAGTTGATTTCAATGACCTTGGCGCCGGCACGCGCTGCCATAGAACGCTGCTGGCTGGGCGGGATCATGTGGTCGTTCTTTGTGACCATGAAGTAGGTGGGCTTGTCCTTCCACGCCGGCGCGGTGACTTTGGCCTCTACAGCACCGAGCCCCCAGGGAACCTGAGACTCGGCCATGAACCTGGTCTTGACGGGATCGACGTCGGCTGCGAAGGACGTCGGGAACTTCGCCGAGTCTACCAATAGGAACCCGTCGCTTGGCGGAAGCAGCGGCGCCTTGTCTTCGCCCGGCGTCGGCGCCGTGGCGATGTCGTAGACCGACTCGCCTGCTTCAGGTGCGAATGCCGCCAGGTAAACCAGGCTCTTGACCTTGGGCAGGCTGCCGGCCTCGGTAATAACGGCCCCGCCATAAGAATGGCCTACCAGGACGACCGGTTTGCTGGCTCGGGCGATGACCCGCCTGGTGGCGTCGACGTCACCCTGCAGGGTAATCGTCGGATTCTGGACGGCCAGTACCTCGTAGCCGTCGGCAGAAAGGACATCGTGGACCTCCTGCCACCCCGAGGCATCGACGAACGCGCCGTGCACCAGCACGATGGACACAGGCTTGTCGGCTGCGTGGCCGACGACGGCGGAAGCGGCGGTGATCATGACAGTGAGCAATCCCGTTATCGCGCTTTTCATCGCAGTCTCTCCCGTGGGTTAATCGACCTCGACCGGGTCGAGAGTGATCGGTGTTCGGTCGGCGAGATCGCCGATCCCTGCAGCATAGTCCTTGAAGTGCGCAGTATCGCGATGCGCGGCGACAGCCGCTTCGTCGACATAAAGTTCATCGAGCACGAAGCGGTCAGGATTGGCCTTGTCTCGCCAGATATCCCACCGCAGATTTCCGGACTCGGCCCGGCTGCGTACTCGCATTGCCGAGAGAAACGCTCCGAGTTCGGATGCCTTGCCAGGGCGCGCAGTCAGGATACCTACGATCTTCACGTGAGCGGACATGGTTCGTACCTATCTGAGGCGCGAGCCGCGCAATGTCGGCCCCTGCCTGCAAGAGGGCGGGTCGCGACGACATGCCCGGGTTGCTCAAAGACTTACGCCAGCTCGTTCAGAGCGGCGAGCAGCTGTTTTGCGAGCGGTCCCGCCGACGCGGGATTCTGGCCGGTGATGAGGCGGCCATCAACGACAACGTGAGGTTCCCAGTTGGACGCAGACGAGTACTCGGCGCCTTCCGCCCTCAACGCGTCCTCGAGTTCGTAGGGTACGTCGTCTCGTGCATAGTCATATTCCTCTTTCTTCGAGAAGGATGTGAGCCTCTTGCCACGCACGAACGGAGTGCCGTCACCGAGGTCCACGCCAAGCAATGAGCACGGGCCGTGACAAACAGCGCTCACGAGCTTGCCCGTGCTCCAGGCGCGCACGACAGCCTTCTGGACATCGGAATTGCGCTGGATGTCGACCATCGGCCCGAGGCCGCCGGGGATCAGGATGGCATCGTAATCCGCGGCGTCCACCTCAGATAACTTGCGGCTGTGATTGAGGCGACGAAAGGCCTTGCTCTCGATAAATCCCTTCTGAGCAGGGTCCTTCTCGTCGTAGGCGTCGTACGGCGTCCATCCCCCGGCGGGTGAGGCAAACTCGACTGCGATCCCGGCCTTGTCGAGCACATCGAAAGGATGAGCGACCTCGGCGAAAAAGAAGCCGGTCTTGCGATTTTGCGGGCCGATCACGGGTGCGTTGGTGACGATGAACAAGACGTGTTTTGTCATGGCTTTCCCCTTGAAAATGATTCAGTCGAGGATGCGGCTTGAAGGCGGCGTCCGCCGTCTCGATGGAGGTGGTCACCTCGCACCAATGCGACAGCATCACTGCCTGGCCGCTAACTAATTCCGTGGCCTGGCGCTTTTGCGCTTCGCTATCATTCGCCGCATGCTCGGCGATCCTGTACCGATCCACGCCTCATGCGACCGCAACCTCACCATCGCCGCCTGGTGCCACTAGACCCATAGCCGCTCCCTGAGGTGCTGAATTCCTTAAATGACTTCTTCAAATGCTCGGCCGCCTGGGCTGCCGCACGTTGTAAGCGGCCATCCGCCACCAGAGACGATCCATGCGTCGGGCACCTGGATCTTTACTCACGCAGCGAGTTTACATGGAATGCCGCGTGCCGCCGGTTAATCATGGTAAAATTTGGTAATGAACTCCGACGACGACCTTCTTACCAGCTTGTCCCACTCCAACAGGCGCCGGCGCGGCTGATATCTCGCCTGATGTCCCGGCCGAAAGCCTTGGGCCTTCGTCGCTAACTGAATCAGTTCTGCCCGAACCGGCGCGGGATTGCCTGGGGTGCTCGCAATACTGGCCGAGAACGATTATCATAGATTGATTATTCGCAATTTATTTATGATCGTCCGAGTGCGCCGGGTTTCGCGTTCGACAAGATTCATCTGAGTACCGCGCCGCGATCCGTTTGAGCGGCTCGCGGGTGTCCGCTGCTTTGTGCCAACATTCCAGCGGGCGCGCAGATAGCCTCATAAGCAGCCCCGTAATTGGACGCTGCCCTTTTCGCTTCGGTGGCTGGTCAGCAGACTGCTATCAAAGTTTGTTCGGTAAGAAGGAATCTTGAGGGAAAAGATTGTGACGAGCGACGTTGCCGAGCGGCTTTCCCGGTCCTTCTCCTTTGGGCCTTTCGTGCTCATTCCCGAGCGCCAGTTGCTCTTGCAAGGCGATGCCCCTGTTCGGATAGGAGGCCGCGCCCTGGACATCCTGACGACACTGGTCGAGCGCCCAGGGGAACTCGTGAACAAGCGCGAATTGATCACGCGCGTCTGGCCGGACGTCGTTGTCGATGATGGAAACCTTAAGGTCAACATGGCTGCCTTGAGGCGAGCCCTCGGCGATGGCGCTGGGACGGCGCAATATATAGCGACGGTTACCGGGCGGGGCTATCGGTTTATTGCGCCAGTCGAGGTCGTCAGATTGTTTGGCTTCGCGCCACCGTTAACGGCCGCGAGAATGCGCAGCCACAATTTACCGATCGCGACAACGACGGTCTTCGGGAGGGCCGATGCGATTGAAACCGTTCGACGCGAGTTGAATTCATCCCGGTTGGTGTCGGTTGTCGGTGCCGGTGGCATCGGAAAGACGACGGTTGCGCTGGCCGTCGCCGAGCAGACGATCGGGGTGTTTAGAGACGGTGTCTGGCTGATCGATCTGGCGCCGTTGAAGGATTCGTCGCTCGTGCCCTATGCCGTCGCGGCTGCAATCGGTCTGGCAACGCACTCTGCGAATATGCTCGCTGCATTAGGCAGCTATCTCCGCGATTGCGAGATGCTCCTCGTGTTCGATAACTGCGAGCACATCATTGAAGCGGCGGCCTTCTGTGCGGATCGGATCCTGGCCGAAGCGCCGGGCATCAGGATTCTCGCCACCAGCCGAGAGCCGCTCGGTGTGAGAGGCGAACGCGTCCGCAGGCTGTCGGGGTTGGACGCGCCACCCGCGTCGTCTGACCTGAAAGCTGCGGAAGCGCTCAGGTATCCCGCCATTCAACTCTTTGTAGATCGCGCAACGGACAGGCTTGAGTCGTTCCAGCTCAGCGACACCAACGCGCTGACGATCACGGAAATTTGCCGGCGGCTCGATGGTCTCGCTTTGGCGATTGAACTTGCGGCGACGCGGGTCGATTCCTTCGGCACGGACGGATTGCTCGCGCATCTGGACGGTCGATTTCGCTTGTTGAGTGGGCATCGCGTCAGCCCCGAGCGCCATCGAACGCTGACGGCAATGATCGACTGGAGCTACGATATTCTCTCGCAGAGCGAATGCGCAGTCATGCGCCGACTGTCGGTCTTTTCCGGTTCGTTCAGTCTCGAAGCAGCCTGCGCCGTCGCCGGTGACGGTCTCGAACGAGTGCGGGTAATCGATGCCGTGGCCAACCTGGTCGCAAAATCTCTGCTTTCAGTGGATGTCGTTGCCGACAAGCTTGCCTATCGCCTCTTGGAGACGACGCGCGGATACTGTCTCGAACGGCTGCAGCTGAGCGGCGAGGAAGAGGTAGTCCGCCGTCGGCACGCGGTGCATATTTGTGCGGTTCTGGAGCACGCAGCGAGCGAATGGACCCAAATGCCGGCCCCGGATTGGGCACATGCCTATGGAGGCGCGCTCGACGACCTGCGCTCGGCGCTGGACTGGACCGGAAGGGCTGCCGCGGATAGATCGCTGTGCATCCGGCTCTCTGTCGCGGGATGCCTGCTCTGGAACCACTTCTCTCTTACCGAAGAATGCCGCGTTCGCGTAGCGCGGGCGCTCGAGGAACTGGATGCAGCGGGACTTGTCGGAACGGCGGCCGAGATGCAGCTTCAGGTGTCGTTCGCAGGCGCGACGATGTTCATGCGTGGCGCCATACCCGAGGCAATGGACGCTATGCGACGGGCGTTGAAAATTGCCGTTCGGATCGGCGACGTCGACCATCAACTCCGTTGTCTGCGGATGATCGCTACATATCAGTTGTTCGGCGGCGAACACGATGCCGGGATAGGAACGCTTGAGACCTTCGTTTCAATCGCCGCCGCTGCGGACCCTTCCGCGTTGCCGGCGGGCGAAACGCACTTGGCCGTAGCCGACTTATTCATCGGCCGACTTGAAGACGCTCGGCAACGGATTGAGCGTTTTTACGGCAACTATTTGAAAGACTCCAACGATCCGCGGTTCGCACGTTTCCTGTACGACAGGAATGTCGACGTCGGGAATATCCTGTCGCACATCCAGTGGCTCACGGGTCTACCCGACACAGCCGCGCGTACTGCGGAGGTGACAATCGCGCTCGGGCGAAAGACCGGGCATGAGCTTTCGCTGAGTAATGCACTCGCATGGGCCAGCTTAACCTTCCTCATGAGCAGGCGTTACCAAGAATGCGGCCGCTTTGCCGCGATGCTCGACGAGCAAATCATACGGCATGGCATCGTCATCTGGCGGCCGGTTGCAATCTTCTGTCGCGGTGCAGTGGCATGCGCTCAGGACCACACGGCGGCCGAAGGACTGGGTCTGCTCGAGCAAGTTGTCGGGGAGTTTCGCGCCATAAGGCACCTGGCGCGGTTCCCCTTCTATCTCGGCGGTTTTGCGGACGCATTAGCCAAGTGCGGCCGCCTGGTGGATGCCGCCACCACTATCCAGGAAGCGCTCGATTGCGCCCATGCGCAGAACGAGCAGTGGTGCGTCCCCGAGCTTCTACGCATCCGGGCCTCAATTCTAATGGCCGAGGTCCGGCCTGATGAGGCGGAGACGCTCCTCATCGAGTCGATCGCGCTGGCCCAGGAAATCGGCGCGTTGTCGTGGCGATTGCGATCGGCCTGCGATCTCGCAAAGCTCTGGCGTGCCTCGTCGCGAACGCATGATGCACGCAAGATGTTGCAACCTACTTATAACGAATTCACCGAAGGGTTCGAAACGCCCGACCTTGCCGCCGCAGCCGACCTGCTCGCCTCACTCGGACACCTTTAGACATGGCAGGCGGTCTAAACCCCAATCTCGGCAATGTCCAAGCGCCGCAGATTGCCTGATCGAGCTCCGCACCGCAGCGCCTCGAGGTGTTTGGCAAAGTAGTAATCAGTGACGAAGGCCAGGAGGTGGACCTTGAGACTTTCGCAGGCGCGCACGTCACACCTTGACCGTCTGGCGACCGCCGCAACCTCCCGTCGCGCTCACCTTGCGTTCGTTTCCTCCGGAGGCCGCCCATAAGCACCGAGAATGGCCGCGATAAGACCGGGGAATCGTGCGTCCACTTCCTGGCAGCGCGAGTGGTTCCGCATCTCCACGCCATGACGCTCGCCGCGGATAAGGCCGGCCTCACGCAGCACTTTCATATGCTGCGACAGCGATGATTTGGGAATGACGCGCCCGCCCAGATTGGAAAGCGCGGTGCATGTGCCGCTGGAGCCGAGGCCCGCGATCTGCGCGAAGATCGCCACGCGCTCGCGATCGGAGAGCGCATACAGGATCGCCTCCGGCTTCAAGTCCTCCACGGCTGGGTGAAAAAGCGGTCTCATGAATTTTATATAGGGCTACTTGAAATCGAGATCAACAGTTCCGAATTTCTGAACTATGGAACAATGCCGTCAACCCCGGCGGCAATCCAGGTCGAAAGGAATTGATATGTCTAAGCTTGCTGGAAAAGTCGCCGTCGTGACGGGAGCCTCCAAGGGGATCGGCGCTGCGATTGCCAAGTCACTCGCCGCAGAGGGTGCAAAAGTGGTGGTGAACTACGCCTCGAGCAAGGCGGGTGCAGATGCCGTCGTCGAGGCGATCACTGCCGCCGGCGGCAAGGCAGTCGCGGTACAGGGCGATGTTTCGAAGGCGCAACAGGCGCAAGGGTTGATCGACGCCGCAGTCAGGGAATTCGGCCGTCTCGACGTGCTGGTCAATAATTCCGGCGTCTACGAATTCGGCGCGATCGAAGAGATCACCGAGGAACACTATCACCGCCAGTTCAACGTGAACGTGCTCGGCCTGCTGCTGACCACCCAGGCCGCGGTCAAGCACATTGGCGAGGGCGGCAGCGTCATCAACATCTCGTCCGTGGTAACGAGCCTCACTCCCCCTGCCTCGGCCGTCTATAGCGGCACCAAGGGAGCCGTGGACGCCATCACCGGCGTGCTCGCCAAGGAGCTTGGCCCGCGCAAGATCCGCGTCAACGCCATCCTCCCTGGCATTGTCGAGACCGAAGGCACGCACACCGCAGGCGTCATGGGATCGGATTTCGAGCACAACGCGGTCGCCCAGACCCCGCTCGGGCGCATCGGCCAGCCGAAGGACATCGGCACGATCGCGACCTTCCTCGCTTCTGACGATGCCGGTTGGCTGACTGGCGAACGACTGGTCGCCGCCGGCGGTTTCCGCTGATTGACGATTGATGCTGTGCGTGCTCTTCCATGGAGCACGCACCCTGCCCCGGTTGCCGGTGCATGCGATGGCTTGCGACGCGGGATCAGTCCGCAAACTCTTCCCAGACTTCGGCATAGGCCTTGAAGCCGATGCGCTTGTAGGTGGCTTTGGCCTTCGGATGATCCCAGGTATCCGTGTGGAGCCACACGCGCTCAGGCCGATGGCTCCATATCGCTCGCAGCGACCAATCCAAGAGATAGGGTCCGAGACGACGGCCCTGGACCTCGGGGATCAGGCCGAAGTGCTTTAGCTCTACATCCCTTTCGCCGACGCCCTCGAATTCGCACAGCCCAACCGATCGTCCGCCGTGCCGCAAAATGTAGAGCGCTGTGGAACCGTTGCCCAGGAACGCCAGAAGCCCTTCCCGCGTCATCCGCAGACGCTCGTCCCATTGCAGGGGCATGCCGACGGATCGATAGAGGCTGAGATAATCGTCCGCATCGGGACACTCCCTAGCGATGCCGGCGGCCGCAAGCGGAGACGACAGCGCAGGCCCAGGCGGAGGCGCAAGCTGTTCCATATATGTGACGAGAAGACGGACCATGGATGCGGGGACTCAACAACCGCCGATCGATAGCAGACCCGGCTCATGAAATCGACGTCTCACATGGCCTGCAGCAAAGAAGCTTCTGCTCCCGCAGACCGTCGGAAAACTCGAGCTTCAGCTTCTATCTTGCGAAATTCATTTGGAGTTTTCGAACGGCTTGTGGGAGTTTTGCGACACCGGAAATCGGGCGCGAATCCAATGGCGGCAGATCTCACCAAGTTTGAGAAATTCTTCATACCCTCCAGCGAGGCAGATGCCCGATTGGAAATTGTCGCAGCCAAGCCTCGGCACGAAGGACCGTATCCAACGATTGTTTTCAACCATGGTTCTACCGGACGAGGCCACAATAAGTCCCTCTACACGAGGACGGTGTCTCCGGCAGTCGTGGCAAACTATTTCGTCGAACGGGGCTGGATGATCCTGTTTCCGCAACGCCGGGGGAGAGGCAAATCAGGCGGACATTATGGCGAGGGACTTGCTCCCGATTGCTCCGGTTATTCCTGCAATATCGACATTGCGATTGCGGGCTTCGAGCGAGCCGTCGAGGATGTGGATGCTGTCGTGCGTCATCTGCGCGCGCGGTCCGATGTGGATCAGAGCCGGCTTGTCATCGCAGGAGTCTCCCGCGGCGGCATCCTGTCGATCGCCTATGCGGGCATGCGCCCGGCCACATTCCGCGGCGCCGTCAATTTCAACGGCGGCTGGCTCGGCAGAGGGTGCGCCAGTCATGAAATCGTCAACCCGGCCATCTTCGAACGTGGAGCGCCAGCCGGAATTTCGACGCTTTGGTTGCACGGCAGTCACGACCAGTATTATCGGATAGAGCACTGCCGGGGAAATTTCGAAAGGTTCCTGTCGGCGGGCGGACAGGGGAAATTCGTTGCCGCCGCCGCGGGCCATGCCTTAATGTTCAAGCCGGCGCTGTGGAAGAACCATCTCGATCATTACATCGATAGTGTTGCGAAGGGGACCAGTCCGCAAAGCCTCTGACTGGCGACCATCGCAAGACCCGTTCTCCGAGCTTACCATCTCGTACTACCGCGCCTCGACTATTATCCCAACCGCCCGGCAACCCGGAGCGCCAGGAGGATGGAGGACACGTGAAGAGCCTGCCCGATCAAGCCGGCTTGTAATCCATCCAGCACCTCCGCAATGGGAAGGGCATGAACGGTCAGGCCCTCCTCGCCGGCATCGAGGCGTTGCTGATATTTTTGCTCGGCGCCGGTTGCGAGATAGGTGTGAAGACGGTTCGTGTGGGAGGACGGGTTTGGATAAAGAGTGCTGATCAATTGCCAGTTTTGGGCAATGTAGCCGGTTTCCTCTTCCAGTTCGCGACGGGCTGCCTTTTCGCTATCCGCGTCCCGCTCATCAAGGCCACCTCCCGGTATTTCCAGGAAGAACTTGCCCGCCGCATGTCGATATTGGCGAACAAGCAAAAGGCGATCGTCCGGGGTGATCGCAACAATGTTGATCCAGTCGGGATAGGACATCACGTAATAGGGAGAAATCGTCACACCGCCTGGAGTCAGGCAGTCATCGGCTCGCAAATTCAGCCACCGATCCTGCAGGATCGTCCTGGATTCAACCACCTTCCAGCCATCGTCCATTCGAAAATTCTCCCGTTTCGAACTCTTGATTCCGAACACTAGTTCAATGCTCCGGTTTGGACCATGGCACCTCTGAACCCTATGCGCCCCGACGACCCTTTACGGATAAGCCTACGGCCCACGAAATTCACTTGACCGCCCGGACGGTCGTGCTGAATTCGGCAGTTATGTTTGAACCGGCCTCGGGAGCCAGCTGGATGTTCGATATGATGGATCGAGGGAATCTTGTTGCTGCATTGGGGCAACAAGCGCTCCGCAACGTCGTTCTCTTGAAATATCTGCTGATGTACCCCGAGCGAACCGTTGCATACGGGATTTCCCACGGCCAGGATAAAGCCTTCATCGTCATTCTGGACGCGAGCGCCAGCGCCTACGACCGGGAAATGTATCCTTCCTCCAAGCATGTCGTTCTCGTCAGCAGCGACAGCGAGGCTTTGACCCGGCGCCTGCTTGATTTCGTGCCGTGCGACGGGAGCGTCGTATTCAAACTTTCAAGCGAGGAAGATCGCGCCGCCGTCGCGACACGCTTTTCACTCAGGCAAACAGCCGCTTTCCATTCTTATACTGCTCACTCACCTTTCGAGCGCGACCCGGAAGCGACAATCGACCGCGCACCGACGGAAGCGCTGATGGCGCTCGCCGAAAGCCAGGGCCAGGAGCGGGTATGGATAGAGAAACTTCTGGCCACAGACAGGGCCTTCTTCTGTTCGATCAGCCGCGCCGATGCGCCCGTTTCCTTCTGCCTGGCCTTCCAAAACTTCGAGCATGTCTGGGAAGTGGGAAGCGTCCTGACATTAGAACAACATCGCGGCCACGGTTACGCCGCGCGAGTCGTCAGAACCGCCCATGCTGTACTTGCAGAACGGCAGCTCATGTCACGCTACCAGGTGCAGAGGGACAATATTGCCTCTATCTCACTCGCCAGGAAAATCGGCTTGAAACAGTTTCTCACCTTGCGGCACTACATGACCGTTTCCTGATTGATATAAGACGCGGCGCGCGTGAACATCCGCCCGGCAACCATATCGATCACGACCTGGATAGTCTGTAACCGCTGTTCTTAGGCCGCCAGGCAGGAATGTAGCTCCTCCCTTTGTTTGACGCGATGTAGGCCGCGGATCATGACAACCAAAGGCGCAAAGCGCGCCCCTCACCGGCGATCGGGGGAACCAGGCCAGGATGGCGCTGACCTTGACCCAGTGACCGAGCTGTACTCCTCAACCTAATCCTCTCCGATTTAAGGATTATGCAGAAGCGCGCAGCCCTATTGCTGCTGCTGCGCCGGCGGGGTGCCGATCTTTTCCAGAACCTTCTTGGCGAGAGCCGGGTCGCTCTGTGCGGCCGTCAGGATCGACGAGTATTCCTCGACAGAGATGTCGTTGGAGGCTTCGACGGTGTCGACCATCTGCTTCTTGGCTTCTTCCTGGAGCTTTTGCTTCGCAGCCTCGTCCTTCGTCGCGCCGATTTTGGCCGAATATTCCTTCCTGACCTTGTCGACCTGCAGATAGGCGACGGCAAAGGCCTCGATTTTCTGATCGCTGACGGGGGCGGCTGCACCATTGTCGCCGGCCTGCCCCTGCATCGGCGCCTGGCTCTGCGCCGGCGGCTGCTGTTGCGCCTGGGCCATGTCCACGGCGGATGCCGGGCTGAAAGCAAGCAGGCTGAAGACCGCAGCGGTCATCGTTGCGACGGGTGTGTAACGAGTGATCATAGTCATTCCTTTTCACGTGCATGATTTGATCGGCAGCAGGACCGCCTCGGTCGATCGCTCAGCCGCTGGAGGCTGGCGAGGTCGCAACGATGGACCGTCAAGAGGGCACGATGCGGCGGTGGCGGGGCAATTTGCTGACGATTGAGCGGCAGCTTTGTGTCAGGCATGGCTGAGGCAAAGCTGCCGCCATGAGACCGGATCAGCCTGCAAGCGTCAGCCAATCGCCGATTGTTGTCCCATGATGCCGCGTGGAGCGCTGAGCCGGGACGGCCGGGCGCTCAGTTGCCACGGTTCTTCGGATTTCACGTGGACTCAGTCCGAATTCGTGGCTGAAGGCGCGTGTAAAATTGGCGGCGACGGCGAAACCGGCGGCCTCCGCAATCTCGGAGATCGGCCTGTTGTCGGCCGGGTTGCTGAGATCCGCATAGGCCTGCAGCAGCCGCCGCTTGCGGATATAGTTCAGCACCCCGCCGCTTGCTTCGAACAGCTGGTAGAGCCGCGTGCGCGAGATGCCCAGGGCGCGGCAGATGGCGTCGGGCGTCAGATTGTCTGTTTGCAGGTTGAGGTGAATGTAGCGATGCGCCCGTTCCATCACTCCCATGCCGGTCTGCGTTTGTCCCGTATCCGACCTCATGGACGAGGCAGCACATGCAACGACCATATCGGCGATCGTTTGTATGATCCGCGGCACCTCCCCAGCGGTCAGACTGCCCAGCTTCGTTTCCAGGCCGGCGATATAGCTGACGAGCAATTCAGCCAGGCTACCGGACAGAAGCGTATTGTTGGCACCCTGGAGGATGCTTGCATCCACGGCCAGCAATTCATAGGGCAGGAAGACGAGCACGGTGACGCAATCGGTCATGCGCCCGCGATAGGGATAGCTGAGAGATCTGAAGAATACCTCGCCGGCACCGGTTTCCGTGACGTGACGGCTGACCTCGGTCCAGATCCGGCCGCTGCGAAGCAGGCCGACGTTCCAATGGTCTATCGGGCTCGAACGGAGCATGGATTGATCGCGGATATAGCTATGCGCCTGCGTGTGCTGCTGGACGATGAGCATGCTGCCGAGATGCCAGCCGATCTGTTCGGCAAGAAACCCGTCTTCGGGTGATTTTCCATCCGGCAGATGCACATCCACGAGCGGCGCCATATGCGCACGCCAGGCCTGGAACTGGTCTTTCGCCGGCAAATCCCCAGTCGAGAAACGCAGGGGCACCAGCGCAGGCGCAACATCCTGGCGTCGCTCCTTCTCCGTGGCTGGTTCGCGCGGCCAGCGTCGCCGCTCCAGGTGGGCCGGCCATGCCTGCCCCGCAGCGGGGTCATCTCCAGATCCAGAACCCGTAGCCATCCAATCCCTCCAGCGTGCCAACCGATCCGACCGGGCCGTTGAAATTGAGAGCGAACAATCGCTTTTGCGGCAAAATCGCCGCCGGAAACCGCCCTAGCCGGGAATCGGCGAGCAGACACCTCCATAAGTTGTTTATCATAATCCCTTTGGATCAGAAATGTACGGAACGATAATTTTCAGGACGCGCGGATAACGACAATTGCGTCCCATGGCTGTATTTAAATAAGCACGGTCAATTCCCACTGAGGACGGAATAGACCAGAATATTTCACCTGCCAGCGCCCCGTAGAAACGGAGAAATTCCAGGTGAAGCGGCAAGAACTCAAGAAAAAACATGAGAATACACGGGGACAGTCGTGAACTGTCCGGGAAATATTCGTGCGCACTCTGCATAGGCTTCGGCCTGTTGCAGAGACCCTTCGTCACACAACCCGCAGCCGCCAAAAAGAATACTTATAACCGGCTATGGAGGCTTCCTTGATCACTCAACTGGGGGAGGATTGAGGCGAACTTGGCAAGGCCAGGTGAGACGAAGTGAGGGGTTGCGCGCAAGCTCAGGCGCTTGAGTCTATGCGTATGAGCCTGATGCTGACGCGCAACCCCATTTTATCGAACCTGGAGAATTTTGATGCGAGTGGCCCTCATGGGGCAAACGGAGGCTAAGATGATCACGACGGAAGACCAGAACCACATCGAACTGAAACAGACTTCGAACTGCAGAAGGGACGTCGAAATCGCAATGATGGGAATGCTCACCAATCTGCAGAAACACGGATGGTCAGCAGCGGAACTGGCACTGGCGCTTGCCGATGCCTCCGAAGAGCTCGTGATGCTGATCGCGAGCAAGACGGTCAAATCCAATTAGGCTGTCCTGACGAATTCATCATGCAAGCCGGATCATCATGCTTGCAAGCTTGATGAGACCCACGAAGCTAACGGCGAGTTTGTCGTATCGCGTTGCGATACGACGCCGCTGTTTGAGCCTGGCAACGAAGCTCTCGTCGCGCCATCGCCCCAGCTTCCGCCACGGCACCTCTATCGCGATGACCGCGAAATCAGCCCTTCACGATGAGCTCCCGTCCGATAGGTTTGGAGGGCTCGCTGCGTAAAACGATCGCAGTGTTGACCGAGCCGTAGCGGGCAACGGCATCGACGATGCTTTCCAGCTCTGCCGGCGACGGCACGATGACTTTCAGGTGGAAGCAGTCTTCTCCCGTCAACCTGAGAACCTCAATGACTTCAGGCATTTCCGAAAACTGCTTCAAGCAGGTCTTGATATATTCATGCGTGGTCCGCAGGCGGATAATCGCCATCATTCCAAGCCCTATCGAAGCAGGATCGATGACAGCTTTATAGCCGCTGATGATGCCGCGTTCTTCAAGCCGCTTCAGGCGTTCCGACGCTGCCGGCTGCGAGAGGCCAACTCTTCTTCCAAGTTCGGAAACGCTGATGCGCCCGTCGCCCTGCAAGATTTCGATCATGGAAATGTCGGTTGGATCGAGTTCGGCGCGACTATCGAAATGTTTCACCATTGACTTTGAATCCATCGGTTTGCGGTGAACTTCTCCGATGAATGCCAATTTATCCTCGCTGAGTAAACGGTCATGTTGATGCCATAACCACGAGAGGCGAAGCATGACCGAATTCATTCATCTGCCGGGTATCGGCAATTCCGGCGAGTTCCATTGGCAAAGCCGCTGGGAGAGCGCCGATCCCTCCATCCGCCGTTTCGCCCCTGCAAGCTGGGACGAGCCAGATCTTTCCGACTGGATCGCGGCGCTGGAGCAAGCCGTGCGTGCCGCGCAAACGCCACCCGTTCTCGTGGCTCATAGCCTCGCCTGCCTGCTCGTCGCACATTGGCATGAGGTTTCCGATCTGCCGATCAAGGGGGCAATGCTGGTGGCCGTGCCGGATCCGGCATCTGCGGCTTTTCCCGTGCAGGCGGCAAGCTTCGCAGAGGTACCCCGGAAGCGCTTTCGATTTCCCTCTCTCATCGTGGCAAGCACCGATGATCCCTATGGTTCGTTGCCCTATGTCGAGACGCAGGCAGAGCAATGGGGAAGCGAATTAAAGGTGATCGGTGCGGCGGGCCACATCAACGGCCAAAGCGAACTCGGCGATTGGTCGGAAGGTCTGGCGCTCCTGAGAAACTTCGCAAGCCGCCTATAGCCCGCGTTGCCGGCAAAAAAGACCCCTCCCCAACCCCTCCCCACAGGTGGGAGGGGCTAACCCGGAGGCACCGCCTCGCACCTTCCGCGCCGTCGAATATGGGGAAGCGGCGCGGCAGGTTAAGCCCCCCACCTGTGGGGAGGGGTCTTCACCCTGCCCGCCGAGCACCGCGCCGCCAGTCGATCACGGTAGCAGCAGGATACTCCCGGCCGACCGCCCCGTCTCCATCTCCTCATGCGCTTTTGCCACGTCCGCCAGCCTGTATTCGCCGGCGATCTCGCAGACGATGCCCCGCTCCATGGCGGCGATCGCAGCCTCTGCGGCCTCGCGGTACCGGCCGATATCGGCGCACCAGGCCATGATGCTCGGATGCGAGAGCGACTTGCCGGGCCGAAGCTCTTCCACGGCAACGGGCGGGATGGGGCCGGCCGCCTGGCCGATGGTGATGGCGGTACCGAAGGGGCGCACGGCGCGGATGCTCTTCAACAGCATGTCGCCGCCAATACCGTCATAGGCGACATCGGCGCCGTTCCCGCCGGTCAGCCGCTTGACCTCGGCCACGATATCGGCCCCTCGCCCGACGATCAGGTGATCGGCGCCGTAGGAGGTCGCAAGCGCCGCCTTTTCGGGCGAGCCGACCGTGCCGATGACGGTGGCGCCGAGCGATTTCGCTGAGCGCACGAGAATGCTGCCGAGCCCGCCGGCGGCGGCATGGATCAGCACCGTACTGCCCTGCCCGACATTGGTGACCTTTTTCAGGAGCATATAGGCCGTCATGCCCTTGAGCAGCGAGCTTGCGGCCACTTTTGCCGAGACCGCATCGGGAAGCGCAATCACCCGCTCAGCCGCAATGATGCGGGTCGAGGCATAGGCGCCGGCCGGCGGGCCGGCATAGACGACACGATCCCCCGGTTTGAAGCCGGAGACATCGGCGCCGATCGCTTCGATTACGCCCGCGGCCTCCACGCCGATGACGGCGGGATAGGATGGCAGCGCGTAGATCCCCTTGCGGTGATAGATATCGAGGAAATTGGTGCCGACGGCCTGATGGCGGATCTTGATTTCGTCGGCGCCGGGGGACTCTGACGGCTGATCCTGCAGTCGGAACTGGGTGACGTCGCCGGGGGCATTCAGCAGGACGATCTGGTCGGGCATCGGTCGATTTCCTCGATGGAGCAACTTTGATGCGAGCAAATTAGCCGGTAGCCTCATGTGTGAAAATTCCCTATTGTCGCCCAATGATTGGGAAGGAATTCACACAATTAGACTGGGACGACCTGAGGCATTTCCTGGCGCTGGCCCAGGCGGGAACCTTTCTCGGCGCGGCAAGGCAGATCGGCGTCGAGCACGCGACGATCAGCCGGCGCGTCAGCGCCCTTGAGAAAGGCCTCGGCCGCAAGCTTATCGATCGCCGCGGGCGGCGCATCGTCCTGACCGCCGATGGCGAACAGGTTGCCGGACACGCCGCCCTTGCAGCCCAACAGATGGCTGTTATCGAGCAGCTCGGCCGGGCGAGCGCCACGGAGACGCGCGGCCACGTGCGCATCAGCGCCCCGCCAGCGCTCTCGAGCGTGCTTCTCGCAAAACCCGTCGCCGCCGTCAGGCGAGAATATCCTGGCATAGAGATCACGCTTGTGGGCGAAAAGCGCCTCGCCTCGCTGAACCGCCGGGAGGCGGATATCGCCGTGCGCATGTCACGACCCGAAGATGGCGATTATGCCATCACCAAGGTCGCGGAAATGGCCTTCCACCTCTATGCATCGAAGACCTATCTCGAAAGCGTGCCGGAGGCGCAATGGACCTTCATCGGCTATGACGAGGGCATGAACGCCTCGCCGCAGCAACTGCGCCTTTTCGAACTCGCCGCCGGCCGGCCGATCGCGATCCGCTCCTCCGTTCTGGAGTTTCAGGCAGCCGCCGCAAGGCTCGGCGGCGGCGTCGTGCTGTTGCCGGATTTCGCGGCGCAGGGCATCACAGGGCTGGAGCGTATCGAGGATGAAGATCCTCTGACGCGGGAGGTGTGGCTGGTGGTCCACGCCGAGATCAGGGACGTGCCCGCCATCAGGGTGGTGATGGAGGCTCTGAAGGGCGCCTTTTGAGTGTTGCGATGCCGATGGATTTGCCAGGGCACCCGGGTGATCCTCACAGCGCTCCACACGCGACCGAAAAAATGATAGTACCTTGGCTTGGAGGAGCCGAATGAAACGCGGTGATCGACATCCGCACCGCCCCAAACCTCTTCCGACTTAGGCAATCGCCAGCCTGGCAAATCATCGCATCAGCAGCGCATCAAGGCCCACAGAAGGACTTGCAAATGCTAGATTTTGTCCCTGACACGGAACGGTTGTCCAAAATCTTTTCGCAAGCGATCGCTCCTGCATTTTTCCTTGGCTCGGTTGCCGGCTTTGTTTCGTTGATGGCTTCGCGGTTGTCGGCTGTCATGGAACGTGCACGAAATCTGAACGCAATAGCCGACGATGACGCGCGCGCGCCCCTGAAAACGGATCTCGATCGCTTGAGGCGTCGTGCTCGCCTCTTGAACAGTGGCATCCTCGCGGCTCTGCGCGGGGGCCTCTGTGCCACTCTGCTTCTGGTAATATTGTTTGTGACCGAGTTCGTGGGTCTAAAATACGCTTATGGCGCTGGCCTGGTTTTCGTCATAGCTACATTCTTCCTTGGATTTGCGCTGTTCCGCTTTGCCCAGGAAGCGCGCATCGGTCTATCTGAGTTTGATGAGCACCAATAATCGATAGAGCCCCGGCTTGCCTCCACGCACCGGATGAGCATGCCAATGAGAGCTGCAACACCACCGGGCGTGCCTTGCGACGCGCTACACCGCTGCGCAAGGCGCTAACAGTAGTAGACTCCAGCCGCGCAGCGCCGCACCGAGCGCCGCGCCACTCCGGCTACGCTGACCGGTGTAGCCGGGCGCCCGATTCTCGCCTCGGCCGGCGAGATGAGGCCGTACGAACTCGGGGGTGAGAATTGCTCGGCCGCTTCCAATCCCAGAAATCCGACGCTGCAAACAAGCAGCGCAATTTTCAGTTTCCTCGATACGGTCATTGCGCGCCTCCTTTGGCAAGGTGATCAGGCAACTCATCGGTATCGGTAAGCGCCCTCACATCGACTTTCTTCGCACCGCCTTCGTTCTTGAAGCCGAAATCGTCTGCCGCAACTTCGCTGCCGGCCTTCCAGTCCCTGACCTGGACGCTGTACTGCGGCGCCTGATCGACCTCCTTGGAGGTGATAACATATCGACACGGATAGGGGCGATCGCCTTGCGCGATCCATATCTGCCAGTCGACGTCTTTGTTGCGAAACGCCAGATGGTCGCATTCGGCGCCACCGATTACTCCGCTGCCAAGATCCTTCACGTCGACCACGTCAGCCATCAGAGCGTCGTAGACAGTCGACGAGAGCAAATCGGCGCCGGGGACCGGTCTGCGGTACTTGTTCCGCAGCTCGTCGATGAGATTATCCAGCGTACCGGGCGCTTCGACCTCCGTGAAAAGGTTGGTATCCTTGCGAACCACCGTCAGCGTTTTTCCGTTGAAGATCATTTCGATGCTCGCGAACCCACCTTCCCGCGTCGCGCGAAGCTTGTCGGGCCGCTTGAGTGCGACGGTCCCGGTGCTGGCAAGCAGTAGCTTCTGATGGTCGGCGGTAACGAATTCGAGGTTCGTATCGTAGCCGAACGAGATGGACTGCTGCGCCGTCAAGTAATCAGACATCGCCTTGAGCAACTGCCTGGCGTCCGCTTCGTCGGCGCTCGCGCCGGTGGGTGTTGCGAGACCGACCATCAAGCCCACTGCTGCGGCACGCAGCGCAGCAACCGAGCCACGGGTCACATCCGTAGATTTCATCTTGGGAACCCTCCATTCCTCCTTGCTGTGCCCGCCTCACACCCTGACGCAAAGGTCGCGGGGGCACACAAGGCAACAGCGTAACAAGTGTAAATGCGGTGGGCTCTGATGACACGTAAATAACAGTATTTTACAACGTGGTTTAGCGCAGTCCTTTACGGCGAGGTCTGCCAGGTTGCCTATGCCCAATCGAATCCGGCAGAGCCAAGCCGCATCAGACCTCTAGGGGCGGAAGGCCGGCATCCGTACCGGGCGCAGCGTCAACGCTCATCTCCACTCTTGGGGTCTCGGGAACGTCGGAACTAGCATCCGCTTCTGGCGGTTTGCCGGCGACGACTGTGCTCGCCTCTATCCAGCGTCTTTTCCGCTACCCCGCTCCGCTGCGAGGAGATAGGAGCGAAACATGACCGTGACCTGCCTTTCGGCTTCGATACCGTCGGCCGGGCTCAACACCTTGTGGCAGAAGGCCGGCACCGTTCCGTAGAGCGCGGCGGTCAATGTGTGGGCGACCAGGCCCGGATCGGCGAGATGGCCGTCGCTCGCGGCGGAAAGTGCTGCCGCGATTGCCTGTGCATTTCGCCTGACTGCAGCCTCGATCAGCGCACGAGCATCGAGTTCCATGGCGATGCGGTAAAGAGCGGGAGAGATTTCTGCCTGCGCCATCTTCGCGTGAAGATAGGCCTTCACCACCGCCTCGGCTATAGTTTCCAGCGCAGCGCCCCGGACCTTGTCGCATGCTTCCTCGATGACATCGGCCAGGATTGCGAGATGCTGCTCCATCACCGCAAAGAGCAAGGCCTGCTTGTTCGGGAAATACTGGTAGAGCGTCCCGACCGAAACGCCTGCCCGGCGCGCCACCCGCGTGGTCGTCAGGCGCAGCAGCCCGTCGCTCGACAAAACCTGAACAGTTGCCTCGAAAATCGCGTCCACGGTGGCGACGGATCGGCCCTGACGCGGTGATCTCCGGGGGGTTAGCGGTGGCAGAGAGCCGTTTCCCATAAGCGAATCCAAGATCTGAGCGATGCTTCATATATAATTTCCGGCCCCGCAACTCCAGCAATCATGCATGTCAAGTCGGGGTCGTTCAGAGACGAATTGGAGACGAATGTGGGTAAATTGGACGGAAAGATCGCTGTCATCACCGGCGGCAACTCCGGAATGGGGCTGGCGACAGCCAGGCTCTTCGCACGCGAAGGCGCAAAGGTCGTCATTACCGGCCGCGATCAGGCGACGCTCGAAGCTGCGGCGCAAAGCATCGGAAACGGCGTCGACGCCATCCGCAGCGATATTTCCAGGATGGCGGACATCGAAGCGCTTCACGACCATGTCGGAAGAAAACATGGCCGCGTCGATATCGTCTTTGCGAATGCCGGCGGCGCGCGGCCTGGCATGTTCGAACATATGTCGGAAGAAGAATTCGATTTCACGGTCGCCAACACCTTCAAGGGGACCTACTTCACCGTGCAGAAGCTCTTGCCGCTCATGCGTTCCGGCGGCTCTATAATCCTCAATACCTCGACCCTGACGACACAGGGCCGTCCCTATGTCAGCGTCTATTCGGCCGGCAAAGCGGCCATTCGCTCGCTGGCGCGTTCGCTCACTGCGGAACTGACCGACAGAGGAATTCGCGTGAATGCCATGGCTCCCGGCTACATCGATACCGATCAGGCACGCAAATCGGGCGTGAGCGAGGAGATGATCGAGCAGACGAAGGCGCAGGTGCACGCACAGATTCCGATGCACCGCAGCGGCACGGTCGACGAGATCGCGAAAGCCGTCCTGTTTCTCGCTTCCGATGACTCCGCCTACATCACCGGCAGCGAATTATGTGTCGATGGTGGCTGGGCCCAGATCTGACAGCCGGTGCCGGCGCTCTTTGCGAGCGCCGGTTACTGCACATGGCAGCTTGTCGACCGGCCCGGCGCTTCCAGTTGCGCATCGTTGCCCTTGATCCAGAACAGCACGCTCCCATCGGTGTAACGCGCGCCCGAACCGGACAGGCCCTGCGGCAGGCGGAAGCTTTGCCCGTCCGTGGTGAGCAGCACCTCGTTGCTCGCAGTCAGAAAACTTGCAGTGACACCCTTGCCGTCGTCGCAGCGATAGATCACGCCCGTCTTGTCCTCCGCGAATGCCGGAGTGAGGCTCATCAAGAACACCGCACCTGCCAATGCCGGCATACCATTCTTCGTTCTGCTCATGCCCGTCTCCCTCGGTTGGAACGTGTGTGACGCTACCAGCAGATGACGGCCGTGGCTTTGCCGTCCGTTCCAGCAAGCCCTGCCGACCCAATGGCGCATTGCCACCTCATTGCAGATTTCATACGCTGAGCGGATGTTTTAGTCGCGGGTTCACGTTAAGGCATGTGTCGATCAATGTTTTACAGGCAGCGTTTGACATTAAGAGAAAGCGTTTGAGCGTGCGACCCTATACCCTGATCTCGTGGTCCGTCGTTTCCTTCCTTATGATTGTCATTCTGGCCTCGCTGCCCAAGACCATCGGACGTCAATGGACCTCGCTATTGCCGTCAGAATACAAGATCAATCAGCGGCAGGCCTACGGTTCGAAGCAACTGCCGAATGGTGCCGGAACGTGCGGAGCAGTGATCTATCAATTGTCTCGGGCGCAAACCCAGGACATCCGACGCAATGGCGTCGCAGCACTTCCGGCTGGTTTGCAGGGGCCTGATGGATTGAAGTATGGGGATTGGGCAAATACGCCAGTGCCCGAAGACATTTTCGAGCGATATGTCTTGAATACCGCCCATCCTCCGGTTGGACTGAATTGCAGCCATGGCTCCTGGGAAAAGGAGTGGCGCGCCAGCGCGCAGAAGGCGGGCAACTACTATTCGACCAATGGCAAGGCCCTGATCCTGTTGCAGGCCTCGGAATTGCAAGACAATCCGGACTATCTGGCAGCGGTGGGATATTTCTATAATCCCTAGAGCCATCGCCTGGCATGCGAGCTGAACTGGCATCCTGTGGCGATATCGATGCACCGCCGGAAGGCCTCCGCATCGCGACAGGCTCGTCGCCGTCAAAGCTCCGATGCCGCGCTATCAGGCCCTGCGACCTGGCCCGGAGGCCGGGATCGACGGTTATTCTGCGTGAGCGATGACGAAAAATCACATCGGCTGTCGAATTCCCGCCTGCCCGCGCGTCATCAAGGCAGACAGGCCAAGGAGAACAGCCATGACGATGACCGCCTTTGAACGGTTTCGACCCTTACCTTGTTTTTGCCACCACCTTGACATGTGTTCTTTACAAATAACGCCTACCATAGGTTCGGATATGGAGGACAGGCGATGAATGAGATGACCGCATCGGATATGCTGAGGGACCCGCTGATCCGTCAGATACTGCGCGCCGACAGGATCAGCCTTGCCTCTTTCGCCACCCTGCTCGATGCTGCCAGCCGGCAGCAGGCCCGCCGTGGCGGCGAAAGCGTTCCTCCCCAGCCTGTGGCTCAGGAGGCCTGGGGCAGCGAGGCTCTTTCCTCCCCTTGACATCCCCATGCCCGATCAGGGCAGACAGTTTGGGCTCGCCTTAGCCAGGCGGCTCTTTTTTGCGCCCCTCTGAGCTAGGCCACCGCAATTATCGGCTGGCCACCCTCCCCGGTTTCGGCCGGTGCTAGGACCGGAATGACTTTGCCTGAAAGCTCGCCCGGCGTCTTCTTCACAAGATCGCCCAGCATCGTAAGCGCCAGATCCGGCGCAACGTGGTGCGGCATGTGGCCGACGCCATCAAGCAGTTCGACGGTGAGGGCCGGATGCCTCTCATGGAGCCAGTCAAGATGCCAGCCGGGCTCAATGATCCGGTCTTCGCGCCCGAAGAGAACGGAGACCGGCAGATCGGCCGGCAGGCTTTCGGGCGGCTGCATGTCGCCGTTGAAGGCCCAGAGTTCCTCGGCCATGGTGGCGATCGACGCGGCATTGACCACATGCATGGCCGGCAGGGTGAGAAGCTCTGCCGTCACGGGATTGGGATAGGACGAGGCGCGCAGGCCGCGCCCGAGGAAATAGGACGACCAGCGGGCAATCACATGCTGGCGGATGACGGGGCCGACGAATGGCGCAACGGCGCTGCGCAGCACGATGAACGGCTTGAACGGAACGGGCCGGCAGCAGGGCGAGATGAGAAACAGCCCCTTCAGGAGATCCGGCCGGCGGACGGCCAGACGCAATGCTGGCGCACAACCGATCGAATGGGCGGCCAGCACGACCTTGTCCAGCTCCAGCGCCCCGAAGAAGCGCTCCAGCCAGAAGGACTGGCCACGCGGGCCGCGCTCACCGGCAGGCAGTGCCTGGCTGAACCCGTAACCCGGCCTGTCGGGCGCGATGATGTGGAGCCCGCTGCCTGCAAACGGCATCATCACCTCCTCGGCGATACTGCCGCAGCCGTGCAGCATCACGACGGGATCTCCACCCGCGCTTCCGCTCTCGAGCATGTGGATCTGCTCGCGGCCGGTTTCGATGATTTTGCCAGGCTGCGGGGAAACGGCCTGCGGAGGGAGAGGCTGCACGTGCATCATGATCGCCCAAACGCGAAGATGCGGAAAACGTTCCCCTCGCGCTCCGAAAATCGGTCCGCTTTCAGACGGTTAGGGCAGCGGACCGCGCATGCCCTGCCCTCAGGAATTCCGGCGAATGCGCCAGCCGTCAGTCCGGGACGGCCGACACACCGGTCGTGCCGAGATATGCCGCGAGCATGGCCCGGTCATGCCATCCAAGATCGGCCGTCTTGCCCATCAGCTCCGCCGGCACCTTCCAGCCCGGATCGACGCCTTCCATATTGGGAAGCTCATGGGCGATGCCCTTGTGGCAATCGATGCAGGTCGCCTTGCCCGGCAGCAGGTATCGCGTGTGGATCTCGGCGGCGCGCACGGTCTGTTTCGTCAGGTCCATGGCGCCCATCGAGTGGCAGTTACGGCATTCCAGGCTGTCATTGGCCTTCAGCCGCGCCCATTCGTGCTGGGCGAGTTCCAGCCGCTTGTCGAGGAATTTCTCGCGCGTATTGATCGTCCCGAATATCTTGCCCCAGACTTCCTTCGACGCCTGCATCTTGCGGGCGATCTTGTCTGTCCATTTGTGCGGTACATGGCAGTCCGGGCATGTGGCGCGAACGCCCGAGCGGTTGGAGAAGTGAACCGTGCGGCTCAGCTCCTCGTAAACGTTCGTTTTCATTTCATGGCAGCCGGTGCAGAAGGCCTCGGTATTGGTCACCTCGAGCGCGGTGTTGAACGCGCCCCAGAACATGACGCCGCCGACGAAGCCGCCAAGCGTCAGGAAACCCAGGCTAAGTGTAACGGCCGGCGTGCTCAGCAAGCGCCAGCACCAGAGAATTATCGCCTTTATCCAGCCGATCATTGCTCGCTTCCCGCAGGCTTGAAGCCCAGCTCGCTCATATCCTTGAAGGTGTTCGGCACCAGAGGCTTCGCATCCGCCTGCGGCACGTGGCAGGCGGTGCAGAAATATCGCCGCGGCGAAACGTCGGCCAGCATCTGCCCCTCGCGGGTCATGAAGTGCGTCACGCTGATCATCGGCGCACCGGAGCCTTCCGTCAGCTCGCGCCGATGGCAGGAAAGACAGCGATTGGCATTCACCGTCAGCTGGTAGCCCTCGATCGAATGCGGAATGATCGGAGGCTGATCCGGATAATTCCGCATCTTTCTCATGTCATCGACGACCCATTTGGGAACCGGCTTCGCCTCCTTGCTCTCCATCGGGTTGTCGTTGCCCGACAACGAGGGCACCATCTGCGCCAGGGTGACGGTGCCGGTGAGCATCAGAAGGGCGACGGCCGCGATCGCCCAGACGCGCCTTGATATTAGGCGACGGGAAGAATCTTGACTGCGCATTTTTTGAAATCCGCTTGCTTGGAGATGGGGTCGGTGGCGTCGAGCGTGACCTTGTTGATCAACTGGCTGGCGTCGAACCACGGGACGAAGATCACGCCATGCGGCATTCGATTGCGCCCGCGAATTTCCACGCGGCTGATGATCTCGCCGCGCCGCGACTGGATGCGCACCTCCGCACCCTGGTTGATGCCCATTTTCCTGGCGTCGTCGCCGTTCATGAAACAGCGCGCGCCGGGAAACGCCCTGTAAAGTTCGGGAACACGCATCGTCATCGAGCCCGAATGCCAGTGTTCGAGAACACGGCCCGTCACGAGCCAGAAATTGAACTCGTCATCAGGCGACTCGGCGGGCGGCTCGTAAGGCACAGCCAGGATGACCGCGCGGCCGTCCTTCTGCCCGTAGAATTTCAGCCCCTCACCCGGCTTGACGTAGGGGTCGTAGCCTTCGCGGTAGCGCCAGCGCGTCTCCTTGCCGTCGACGACGGGCCAGCGCATGCCGCGAACCTGATGATACATGTCGTAGGGCGCGAGATCGTGTCCATGCCCGCGGCCGAACTCCGCATATTCCTCAAACAGCCCCTTCTGGATGTAAAAGCCAAAGGCCTTGGCCTCCCGGTTTTCGTATTCGGGCGACACTTCCGACAGGGGAAATTCGTCCACCTTTCCGTTCTGGTAGAGCACCTGGTAGAGCGTCTTCCCCTTGTAATCAGGGTTCTTGTCGAGGATCTCGGCGGGCCAGACCTCGTCGGTGGTGAAGCGCTTGGAGAATTCCACCAGCTGCCAGAGGTCGGAGCGAGCCTCGCCGGGCGCGTTGACCAGCTGGTGCCAGACATGCGTGCGCCGTTCGGCATTGCCGTAGGCGCCCTCCTTCTCCACCCACATTGCCGCCGGCAGCACCAGATCGGCGCTCATGGCAGTGACGGTCGGATAGGCGTCCGAGACGACGATGAAATTGTCCGGGTTGCGATATCCCTTGTAGGTCTCGTTGCTGGTATTCGGGGCGGCCTGGACGTTGTTGTTGACCTGCACCCAGTAGAAATTCAGCTTCCCGTCATGCAGCATGCGGTCCTGCTCGACGGCGTGATAACCGGGCTTCTCCGGAATCAGCCCGTCCGGCACCTTCCATATTTCCTCGGCATGCTTGCGATGCTCCGGATTGGTGACGACCATGTCGGCCGGCAGCCGGTGGGCGAAAGTGCCGACCTCGCGGGCCGTACCGCAGGCGGACGGCTGTCCCGTCAGCGAAAACGGACTGTTCCCCGGCTCGGAAATCTTGCCCGTCAGCAGATGCAGGTTATAGACCATCTGGTTGGCCCACACGCCGCGCACATGCTGGTTGAAGCCCATGGTCCACAGCGACATGACCTTGGTCTTGGGATCGGCGTAGAGTTCCGCAAGCTGTTCCAGGAAGGCGCTGTCGACGCCCGAAAGTTCGACCGCCTTCTCGAGCGTATATTCGGAGACCATCTCCTTGAAGGCCTCGAAGTCGATCGGCTCCATCTTGGCGGCGTCGGCCACGCCCTTGGCCTTCAATTCGAGCGGGTTGTCGGGACGCAGGCCGTAGCCGATGTCGGTCGTGCCCTTCATGAACTTCGTATGCTTGTCGACGAAGTCCTGGTTGACGCGGCCGGTCTTGATGATGTGGTTGGCGATGTAATTCAGGATCGCGAGGTCCGAACCCGGCTTGAAGATCAGCGGTATGTCGGCAAGGTCCATGCTGCGATGCGTGAAGGTAGAGAGCACCGCGACCTTCACATGCTCATGCCCGAGCCGCCTGTCGGCGACGCGCGTCCAGAGGATCGGATGCATCTCGGCCATGTTCGAACCCCAGAGCACGAAAGCGTCCGCGTTCTCGAAATCGTCATAGCATCCCATCGGCTCGTCCATGCCGAAGGTGCGCATGAAGGCCACCGCCGCCGAAGCCATGCAGTGGCGCGCATTGGGATCGAGATTGTTGGAGCGGAAGCCCGCCCGCATCAGCTTGGTCGCGGCGTAGCCTTCGAAGATGGTCCACTGGCCGGAGCCGAACATGCCGAGCGCCGTCGGCCCCTTTTCCTTCAGCACGCGCTTGGCCTGCGCCGCCATCACGTCGAAGGCCTCCTCCCAGGTGACGGGTTCGAACTCGCCGTCCTTGGCGTAAACGCCGTCCCGCTTGCGCAGGAGCGGGCTCGTCAGCCTGTCCTTGCCGTACATGATCTTGGAGAGGAAGTAGCCCTTGACGCAGTTGAGGCCGCGATTGACCTCGGCCTCCATGTCGCCATGGGTCGCGACGACCTGGTTCTCCTTCACGCCCACCATGACGCCGCAGCCGGTGCCGCAGAAGCGGCAAGGCGCTTTCGACCATTTGATCTCCAGTGCCGCCACTCCGCCAGGCACCGACTGTGCCGAGGCGGGCGCGGCAAGGCCTGCGGTCGCAGCGGCGATTGCCGCCGCCTGCGCCTTCAGGAGATCACGCCGCGTGAGTTCGGTCGTCATCGATCGTCTCCTCTATTTCCAATGCCTGTTCGAAAACCATGTGGGCGGCGAGCACGCCGTCCATCCCCGAGATGCCGATGAGCGTTTCCCCGAGCACGCCGGAATGCGGCCCCTCGATCACGACGACGATCTTGCCCGGTCCCATCGCGTGAACCTCGACCCCTTCGATCACAGCGAGACGCGCCGCGACATCTTCGGTCAGTTCCGGGCGCGTGATGACGACGGCACTGGAGACGTGATGCCGGCTGTTAGACATGAGCAGCCTCCGGATGATGGGGCTTCATCGTGATTGCATCGGCCGGGCAGACCGAAATGCAGGCGCCGCATCCCGTACATGCCGCCGCATCGAGTTCGGGAACGAACGGTCCGCCGAGCCGCGGCCGAAACCGGATCGCGCCGGCCGGACAACAATCGCGGCAGGCCTGACAGTCGACGTAATTATTGGCCAGGCACCCGTCGCCAATTGCCGCATAATGGGCAAAGCCGCCTGCGGCACCGGCCGGAAAGACGCTCTCGGGACATCGCTCCGCGCACTTGCCGCAAAAGGTGCATTCTCCCTGCCGAAAATCCACGGCCGGAATGCCCGAACGGATCGAAATGATCTTCGTGGGACAGGAATCGACGCAGGCGCCGCAGCCCGAACAGTTTTGAACGGATGTCTCACTCGCTCCGGGAGGCAAGATCCTATCCAGATCCTCCGGGGACCTGCCGGTCAGAAAGCCACGTCGGGTGCGCGTTGCGAGAACCATGAACCGATCCTCACTCTACCGAGGCCGAAGGCGCGGGCTTGATCTCATGAGGTCCCGGCGGCCCATTGACGATCTGGTACATCCAGACCAGGAAGCCGTAGCCGCCGACGACCCCGACAGCGACAACGGGCCAGATCCCGAAAGCGAGCACGGCGAAGGTCAACAGCTCCCGCCGGCGCTTCTTCCTGAACTCTCCGCCAGTATCCGTGATTTGAGCCACAACGCCTCCCCAGAGTTGCCGACGCTACTGGTATAACCCCTTAAGCGTGTCCAGCCAATCTCCATCTGTTATCGCGACTTGCGCCAGCGCTTCGCGATCGGGAAATCGGCTATGCGAGAGCGGTGTATCGCACGCCTGCCCGGCAGTCCTTGACAGAGATCAAAGCAGTCAGTCGACGGATTGAATCCACCGCGCGGCCGACCCGGCCTTGCCGGACCAACGCACCCTGCCAGGCCTCGTTCTTTGTGACCGGCACGCTATCGTTCCAAGGGTGAGCGATGGCGCACGGCCGGGCTACGCTTGGCCCGCGCGCGGGGATTATATCCATCATCCCGCTGTCGGATTCCCGTCCGCCCGCTCGTCTTCTGGAGAGGCAGGTCAAGGAGAACAGCCATGACGATTACCATTACCGCCTTTGAACGCTCGCCCGATCGCGGCAAGGGTCTGGCGCGTGACATGCGCGTTCGCTGGGCGCTCGAAGAAGTCGGGCAGCCCTACGAAGTTCGCCTTGTCTCGTTCAAGGCGATGAAGCAGGCGGCCCATCTTGCCCTTCAGCCTTTCGGGCAGATTCCGACCTATGAGGAAGGCGATCTCGCCCTCTTCGAATCCGGCGCTATCGTCCTTCATATCGCCAAGCATCATGCCGGCCTGCTGCCGAAGGATGAAAATGGCCGCGCCCGCGCCATCGCCTGGATCTTCGCCGCCGTCTCCACGATGGAACCCGTCATCGTCGACCGCGAAACCGCTAGATATCTGGAGGGCAAGGAGAGCTGGTACGAAGAGCGTCTGGCCTACGTCAACGACCGCATCCGCAAGCGGCTCGGCGAACTCTCCGCCCGGCTTGGCGACGCCGACTGGCTGGACGGAAACTTCACCGCCGGCGACCTGCAGATGATCTCGGTGCTGCTGAGGCTGGAGGGGTCGACCCTGCTGGATGAATATCCAAACCTCTGCGCCTATATCACACGCGGGCAGTCGCGGCCGGCATATAAGCGCGCCTTCGAGGCGCAGAAGGCGGTATTCCTGGCTGTATCGGCTGGCGGGCAATAGTCCTGATAGGGTCGATGGGCGGCGAAGCCGTTGCAGAGCGCGGCGAAATCTACAGGAAAAATCGCCCCTCGGCTTCGTAGCCTTCCGGTTTTGGATCGGGAATAGCATGAAGCTTTTCCTTCATGTCAGCCCGAAGATAGGTGTCGAATACATAGTGTTTGCCATTTCCCTGAAGATGCTTCCCGGTTTTCCGTTCAAGCCAGGCGCTTGCGGTCGCGCCTACAAATTTCGGGTAATGGACTTTCTCGGCTAAGGGCCTGCTGTGACCGAACCGCTCGCGTGCGTTTCCTGAGCATTCGGCTTGAGGGTGTTTCGAGTGGTCGTAGTTCCACCAAACCGAAACACGCAGCTCGCCGAAGCTGATGCTTTCCCAGAGTACCACGGACGGATGTCCGGCAATACCGGCAAACAGGTGACCATCCTCGTCGCTTGGACCATCATCGGGCGGGGCAGCAAGGGATATCCTGCCCTGCTTAATTGCCTCGTTCATCCCTAAGACCAGCAATTTCCGGTAGCTTTCCATGAGCCCCTCGCCTGATTATCTGGCAATACCTTGTTCATAGACTCGGTTGAGGTGGTGGCAAACGAACGACCGACCTGGGAGCACAAAGCCGTCCTAAAAAATCCGGGCTTCTATGTTCGCTTCGGGCCGAAAGCTAGCGAAAGCCTTGACCGCTTTGCGCCACAAGCGGTCGGTGGCAGTTGCTGCCGAAGCCAACTGCAAAATATGAATGTCGCCGCCGCATGTTCGGCGTATGATCCTCCCTGGCAATCGGGGGATTTCCAATGCTTCATCGCACGAAAATCCGCATGGCGACGAGCACCGTGGCTGCCCTGCTGTTCACATATTTGCTGCTTGCCTATTTCGTCATTCCCGAAATATGGATTTTTCACGATGCCGACCGCGTTGCCAAGGTTGGCAACATGGTCACGACCACCGAGCAGGGTATTCCCGGCGACCCCATCAATGTCGGTCTTGTCGGTTCGAAGGAAGAGGTCATCCGGGCGTTCGCGGCTGCCGGATGGGATCCTGCCGATAAGATTACCTTGCGCACATCGATCGATATCGGACTGAGCGTGGTGCTTGATCGGCCTGATCTCGATGCGCCGGTCAGCCCACTGCTTTTTGAGGGCAGAAAACAGGATCTGGCTTTCGAAAAGCCCGTGGGCAAAAGCGCCGACGAACGCAACCATGTTCGTTTTTGGCTGACCGAACAAACCGGCCCAAATGATCGCCCGCACTGGTTGGGCTCGGCAAGTTTTGATCGGGGCGTCGGCTTCAGCCACGATACCGGTCAAATCACGCATCATATCGGCCCTGATGTCGACGCAGAGCGAGACCTTGTCATCAGCGATCTTCTCAAGGCCGGGCAACTTTTGTCGAGCTATGAGATCAATGGCATCGGACCGACCAAAGACGGCCGCAACGGAGGCGGCGATCCCTATTTCACCGACGGAAAGGCTCTCGTCGGCGTCCTTCGAAACCAGTAGCAGGCCGGAGAAGCCAAGTGTGAGATGGTGTCTGGGGAGCAGCGAGGGGGCGAAACAATATTTTCACTGGTTCAGTCAAAGCGCGTGTGTCAGTGTTTTGCAACCGGCAAGGCGCGTCTGGCGGTGAAGGTGGCACATGTCGACAATACAGGTCCCGGGACTGCTGTCGTTCACCATAGCGATCCTCGTGTTCTTCGCTGGCGCGAACCTCAATCGGCTCATCCCCGCCCTCACCCGCTGGAGCATCCCGGAGGCGGTCACGGGCGGGCTCCTGGCAGCACTCGTGACGCTCGTCGCCTATGAGTTCTTCGACATCGAGATCAGCTTCGAGCTTGCTGCACGTGACATGCTGCTGCTTTACTTTTTCACCGGCGTTGGCCTGAATGCGCGGCTCTCCGATCTTCTTGCCGGAGGCAAGCCGTTTCTCATCCTGCTGGGCGTCACGCTTGCGTTTCTCGTGATCCAGAACCTCATTTCCATGGGGGCCAGCGAAGTGCTCGGTCTTCCACAAGGCATGGCAATCCTTCTCGGTTCGACCTCGCTGATCGGCGGACACGGCACGACGATTGCCTGGGCTCCGATTGTGTCGAGCCGTTTCGGTCTCACAAACGCTCTCGAAATCGGCATTGCCAGCGCAACGCTCGGCCTGGTCATCGCCAGCCTCATCGGGGGGCCAATCGCACAGTATCTGATCACCCGGAATGGCCTGAGCGGCCCCAGGGACGAGGAGTTGACAATCGGCGTGTCACGGGATGCCGTTGCCGGCCACGAAGACGATGTCAGTTACATCAGCCTGTTACGCACATTGCTGGTGACAAATGTTGCAATCATCATCGGCTACGCCCTGCACGAGATTATCCTTGAAGCCGGGATCAATCTTCCGCTCTTCGTCGTCTGTCTGCTGACCGCCATCGTGATGACGAACAGCATTCCGATCCTGGCGCCGCGTTTGCCATGGCCGACGCATACCCGCGGTCTGGCGCTTATCTCCGATCTCTCGCTGAACATATTCCTGGCGATGTCCTTGATGAGCATGCAGTTGTGGGGCCTGAGCGGACTGGGTCTTTCGCTCGCGATCGTGCTGGCGGTGCAGACGTTTGCGGCCATCGTCTACATCATCCTGGTCGTGTTCCCGGCCATGGGGCGCAACTATAATGCGGCGGTCATCTCCGCCGGCTTTTGCGGGATTTCGCTCGGCGCTACCCCGACGGCAATAGCCAACATGACGGCAGTCACCAAAATCCACGGAGCAGCGACCGTTGCATTCATCATCCTGCCGCTCGTCTCCGCATTCTTCATCGATCTGGCAAACGCAGCAGTGCTTGGGTTCCTTGTTCGGTGATTGGTCCTGTGCCCTCTGTCCCGTGATCCCATACGCGCCGTGTCCCGCTTGCCTGCGCGTGCTTTCAGCGGGGAGAGGTACTCCCGGCGCGGTGGCGCCGGGAGCAGTATCGTCAGTTCGTGAGCGCGGCCTTTTCAATGACCGCGGCGACCTCGTCCGCATGGACGACGAGGGAGGCATGGCTGCCGGCCACCTCTGTGGTCCTGGCCTTGATCCTGGCCGCGAACAGTTTCTGGGCCTCCGGTGCGATCACCTTGTCCTTCGTGCTGATCACATAGAACGTCGGCTTGTCGTGCCACGCCGCAATATCGACCGGAGTCTCGAAGGCTGTGTGGTTCAGCGGAAGCTGCGAGTTTGCCAGGGATTCGGCGATCTTCAGCGGAAGGTCGGCCGCAACGGCCGAGGGAAACACCTTGGGATCGATATAGAGGTTACCCTTGTCGTCGGGATGAATTGCGTTGCCGCCTTCGGTTGCCGGGCCGTTCTTGGCCAGGATCGCCACAGATTCTCCAACGTCAGGCGCGAAGGCGGAGACGTAGACGAGCGCGGAGACCTTGGGATCGTCACCGGCTTGCGTGATGACCATGCCGCCCCAGGAGTGGCCAACGAGAACGGTCCTGCCATCCTGCTTCGCCAGTGCCTGCTTGGTGGCATCGACATCCGCAGCCAGCGACGTGAGCGGATTTTCGACCAGCGTTACGTTGTAGCCCTTCTTCGTGAGAATGTCGGCAACGGGCTTCCAGCTTGTCTGGTCGACGAAAGCGCCATGGACGAGCACGATATTGTGCGCCGCCCCCTCGGGTAGATCAGCCGATCGGGCGGGTGCGGCAAACGCTGCCCCGGCGACGAGAACGGTGGTGGCTAAGACTAGTATATTTCGCATTGCTTGCTCCTGTTGGGATGCCGGCAACCCCGACCCAAAGGCCAGGCGCTTGAGTAAATTCGCGCTTCCTGTTGCGGCAGTTTGCATTGCTTGCTGGGTCACCTGTCGGCTCGCCGTGACACGAAATAATACGAAGGGTTCTCGGACGTTAGGCCCCAATCGTCCGGATATTGTGTCTGATCGTCCGGAGGACTAACATCGGGCATGGACATCCTCGCCGAAGTGCTCGATCGCGTTCGCCTTGGCGGAACCCTGCTCTTTCACTTCGAGCTCGGTCATCCCTGGAACCTGGCCCTGCCGGAGCGCCCCTACGCCCTGTTCCATTATCTCAGTCGTGGCTCAGCCACCCTCGCCCTCGAACATGGCCAAGAGCTCCGCATGGCGGAGGGCGATCTCGTCGTCATCACACGCGGCGAGCCCCATTTGATTTACTCGGATAGCGGGACGAAGCCGTTCCTGGTTACCGACCTCGATCGACCCTCACATCTTGGCGTCATGCGTCACGGAGGCAGCGCGCAGCCGCTCTCGACGATGATCTGTGGCAATTTCATTCTCTCGTGGCCCGCGCGTGGTAGCGTGATGGAACTGCTTCCGCCCGTACTTCTCCTGAAGCCGACGATGGACGGTCAGTGGCTCGAGGCAATTCTGCGACGCATGGTGAGCGAGTCGGCGCTTGAACGTCCCGGCCAACGCGTCGCGCTCTCGCGAATGACAGAGGTGCTCTTCGTCGAGGTGTTGCGAAGCTGGATCAAATCTCTCCGGCCAGGAGAAGGCGGATGGCTTGGGGCGATGGCCGACCCCTATATTGGACGAGCGCTTGAGCTGATCCACGAACGACCGGATCTGCCCTGGACACTTCGCGACCTCGCACACCGCGTGGGGCTCGGCCGCTCGGTGTTTTCGGCTCGCTTCACCAAGCTCGTCGGCCAGTCCATGCAGCGCTATCTGATCGCACGCCGGATGTCGGAGGCTGCGTTTCTACTGGAAACAAGCGATGAGGGAATTGCCCGGATCGCAAGCCGCGTTGGCTACGAAACCGCCGCGGCGTTCTCGAAGGTGTTCCATCGGCACCACGGCCTGTCACCCGGCCGTTATCGAGCAGCTAGACGCACTGACGGCCGCCCAAGGCCGTCGCTGACCGATCTTGACCAAGCTGACGTCCAAGCCGTCGCTAAGGCCGTATAAGAACCTCAGCTTCAATCTCGACGGGAAGATCAAATGGCAGGCCTGCCACGCCTATCGCGGAGCGGGCGTGGGATCCGCGTTCGCCGCCGTAAACCTCTGCGATAATGTCACTGAAGCCATTGATAACGAGTGGATATGAGTTGAAGGAGGAATCTGTATTCACCATGCCAAAGACACGAAGCCAGCTGTCCACCCGGTCCAGATCGCCCAACGCAACTTTCAGGCTGGCTAACATTGCCAGTGCGGTCAGGCGAGCAGCATGGTAGCCCTCTTCCAGCGACAGATCTTTCCCGACCTTTCCGAGCGGTCGAGCAATCGACCCGTCTGAATTGAGCGGCCCGTGTCCGGAAATATAAACCCTTGACCCTGAAATGCGGACCCAGGGAAAGGAGAGTTTCACGCCAGGCGGAAGCAGGATCGGCGCTGGAAGTTCTAGCCCCAACCGTTGTAGCTGGCTTTCGATATGCGACATTGGTGATCGACTCCTGTTATTGCTGAGGTTCTAACGAGACGCGGCCAGTGGCGCCGCACCCGCTAATGCTAGACAAGTTAGACGCTGTCGCCCGACAGGTGCAGCGCACTCGGCTGCCATAGTCGAGGAAATACAGGGTCCCCGCCGCCGCAACGAAAAGAGGTCGGCTCGAACCCAGCAATCCCCGATCAGGTGTAGCGATAACTTCATCTAGTGAGAGGCCGCTATGGGCCGAAAGCGACCGTTGGTCGCATTTGCCGCAGAATTCCGGATATCTGCGAGAGACGCGCCAATTGCTGACGTCGCGCCGGACGATATCGCTAACGGTCCGAAATGCGGGTGGGCGCCAAGCAGCATACCGCACACCAGACACCCAGCGCGAGGTGGGCCGCGACGACAGGCCACAAAGCGATGCCGGCGATGCCGTGGCGAAGCCACCCAAGAATGAATATTGCGACCACGGCGAAGTTGTAGATCAGCATCGCTGTCACCAATCCCTTGGCAGCGCCTGCCATATCATCTCGCGCAAGCCAGCAAGCGACGGCCAGGCTCAGGACTGCCGCTCCGGCGACACGGGCGACCGTCATACCGGCAGGTGTGTCTGGTTCGGCCCCAAGGAGCACTTCGATCAAGAGCGCGGGGGCCAGCAGCAATGCCACCCCCGTGATCGCTTCGACCACACCCGTTATCGATAGCAGCAGCCTGGCATTTGTACTCATCGTTCCAAACATGCCGCCCCCACTACTGCCCGAGCTTGAAGGTCAGCTTGTCGATCTTGCCGGAGAACTTGAAAGGAGCTTCGTAGCGATATTCGACCATGGCGACCCCTGTGCGGGTGTCCTGTCCGACATCGAAGCTCTCGTCCTCAGGAAAGGTAACCGGGATCGTATGGTCCAGCGTGTTCGTCGCCACGTCCTTGCCGTCCACCGACAGGACGCCGCTACCGCCCTTGCCGAGGCCCGGACCATCGGACTTGAACGCGAAGACGATTTGATGCTTGCCCGGTTCCAGTTCCGGCCCCTCCCACATCGTGCGCTTCAGGTCGAGAAGGTTGTAGAGAAACACGACCTTGCCGCGCCCGACGCCGAAGTCGCCTTTGCTGAGGAACAGGCCGTAGCCGCCGAACCGTCCGCCCTCGGTGACGATCATGCCGTCCGCGCCGCCTTCGGGTATCTCGACCTCAGCCGTGATCGTATAGGACTTGTTTAGAATGCTTGGCGCGGCACTGGGCGGCACACCGCTCAGTTCCCCCGAATAGGCAAACTCGGTTCGCCCGGCCGTCAGGTTGGGGCGTGGCGTGTTCCAACGGGAAAGCGTCGAATTGTCGAGCGGCAGCACGTCGTACTTCTTCGCCTCGGAATAGAAGAGGTCCTGCATCTGCTTGAGCTTGTCGGGCATCTTGGCGGCCAGGTCGCTGAACTGGGTCGGGTCATCGTTGACGTTGTAGAGTTCCCAGTTATAGCCGGTGATGACGTCGGGCGGCGTGGCGGTGCTCAGCTCCCACGGCCGGGTTGCCGGCGTCGTCGCTGCCACCCAGCCGTTGTCGTAGATGGCGCGATTGCCGAGCATCTCGAAATATTGCGTCGTATGCCGGGTGGGGACATCGGCATTTGCCTTGTCCCATGTGTAGGCCATGCTCACCCCTTCGACCGGCTTCTGAGCGATGCCGTTGATCGTCTCGGGTGCCGGGATGCCGGTGGCTTCGAGGATGGTCGGCACGATGTCGATCACGTGCGAGAACTGGCGGCGGATGCCGCCCACATCAGTGATGTGGCCGGGCCAGGACATCGCCACCCCTTGCGACGTGCCGCCGAAATGCGACGGCACCTGCTTCACCCACTTGAACGGCGTGTCCATCGCCCAGGCCCAGGCCGCGGCGAAGTGCGGGAATGTCCGTTCCGATCCCCAGAACGGATACCAGAGCAACTGGTCCTTCACCGGCACCGGGATGCCGTTGAAGGTGGTGAACTCGTTCGGCGTGCCGTTGAGCATGCCTTCGGCACTCGCGCCATTGTCGCCGCCGATGTAAATGATCAGCGTGTTGTCAAGTTCGCCGAGATCGTCGACCGCCTGAATGACCCGGCCGATCTCATTGTCGGCATAGGCAAGGTAAGCGCCGTAGACATCCGCCTGCTTGATGAAGAGCTTTTTCTCTTCCAGGCTCAGGGTATCCCATTGCGGCAGCTCCTTGGGCCACGGCGTCAAGTGAGCGTTCTCGGGCATGATGCCCAGCCGTTTCTGGTTGGCGAAGATCGTCTCGCGCAGCTTGTTCCAGCCGTCGTCGAAGAGATGCATGTCGCTGATCTTCTTGATCCATTCCGGCGTCGGATGATGCGGCGCGTGCGTAGCACCCGGTACGTAGTAGACGAGCCAGGGCTTGCCGGGTGCGATCTCCTTCAATTGCTTCATGTACTGGATGGCTTCGTCGGCCATCGCGGTTTCCATATTCCAGCTTGGATTGCCCTCGAAGGGGTAGATCGCCGTCGTGTTGCGATAAAGGTTCGGTTGCCATTGGCTGGCATCGCCACCGACGAAGCCATAGAAATAGTCAAAGCCCATGCCGTTCGGCCATTGGTTGAACGGCCCTGCCTGGCTCGACTGATAGGAGGGTGTGTTGTGGTTCTTGCCGAACCACGATGTCGCGTAGCCATTCTCCTTGAGGATTGTGCCGATGGTGCCTTTCTCGATCGGTATGATCGAGTCATAACCCGGAAATCCGGTGGCGATCTCGCCCACCACTCCGGCGCCGACCGAATGATGGTTTCGTCCCGTGATCAAAGCTGCCCGTGTCGGAGAACAGAGCGAGGTCGAGTGGAAATTGGTAAAGCGCAGCCCCTGGTTCGCGATGCGATCCATCGCGGGCGTGGGAATGACGCCACCGAAGGTACTCGGCGCGCCAAATCCCTGGTCATCGGTCATGATCAGCAGCACGTTCGGCGCACCCTTTGGCGGCACGATGCGCGGAGCCCACCAGGGCTGAGACTCCGAGGCCTTCTCCTTGATCACACCGCCGAAATTCGGTGTGGGCGGCGGAAGCTGTTTGCCGTCGAGGGTAATCGTGGCCCCCGGCGCGCCGATCGCGGTTTGCGCGAATGCAACTGGGCAGCCAAATCCGGTCAATGCCGTAAAACCCAGCGCGGCAAGGATGCTACGAGAGATGTGCAAAACACTATGGCGACGCATGGAATCCCTCCTCTTGGCTAAGCGGAGCAGCGTCTACCAAGAAGTAGAGAACCAATATTCGCTCGTGAGAGCACAGAGGTCTGAACCCGGATCGTTCTGGCCAGAATGAACAGGAGCAATAGTTGGCAGCGCTTCCCTCCCAAGACGCATGCAACCGTAGACAAGAATACATGATAGCACGACGGCCTGTGCCGCCCAATCGCTTTCCTCTTGACCCGTGGCTAGGTCGCCGATCGCACGGCTGGCGAGCTGCTTCTCGCCGTTCCTCTACCGTGACCGAAACGCCATCGAGCGCATGTTCGCACAGTTCAAAGACTTCCGCCGCATAGCCACACGGTAGGATCGATCTGCGACGAACGTCCTTGCAGCCGTCTGCCTCGCCGCCACTGTCACCTGCTGGTCATGAGTCAGCGCATGAATTCACGGCAAACAGCCAGACGAGAGTAGCATTTCCTTCGTTCTCACTTGGCAGCGCCAAGCAGGTAGCCCCCGTCCCAGTGATAGATCTGCTTGTCGTCGACCGTGACCTTGACGACTGCCTGGAATCCGGCAAGCGTTCCGCTGCCGGCATAGAAGGCGCAGGTTCCTTGCATCGGGCTGGCGGTGTCGTAGGTGAGCCATGCCGCTCTGCGGGCCCATTCAACATCGCTCGACGGACGCCGTTTCGGTTACTTTGTCGAGAGCGTATGCGCAGTTATCGTATAGCCGAATGGATCGACGAAGGCGAAATAGCGTCCGAACGGGCCGTCCTTCGGCGGGAAAGCTATCCGCACGTCGCGCTCGCGCAGATGAGCGTGCAATTCGTCTGCGTCGTCGCAGCCAAACCAGATCGCGATGCCAACCCCCAGCTTCTGCGTGTCGTCAAAGTTCTCGATCGGCGTGCGGACGGCGAATGGGATGGGGTGCGTTTCGAAAACAACCGCGCCCGGAGGGGCTTTTGCCGCGGGCGTAAGCCCGACAATGTCCCGATAGAAGGTCCGTGCGGCGTCCAGATCCTTCGTCTGTATCCCGATGAAATCCGGTCCAATGAGGCGAGGCATGGGCAATCTTTCCTTTTTCTACCTGACGCAGTATCGTCAGGGCCCTGATATAATATAAGGGTACTGATATGTCCAGCCTGATTGATCCGCCTGTTGATGACACCTACCGCTCGCTCGGATATGCGCTGAAGCGGGCGCAGCAGGCGCTGCGGGGCCATCTCGACACCGAGCTTAGAAACATTGGATTGACGACCCCGCAATATTCGGTCCTGGCGGGGCTCGAGGTCAGCGCGGGCTTGTCAAGTGCGGAGCTTGCGCGGCGGGCCTTCGTAACACCGCAGACGATGCAGTCCATCATCGCGACACTCGAACGGGACGGTCTCATCAAGCGAATGGCACACCCGGTACATGGGCGGGTCCTCACCACCGAGCTTACGCCGGATGGGCGCTCAGCACTTCGTGCGGCCCACGAGATTGTCGCCAACGCCGAAGGCCTGGTCCGAAACGCCGTTGCGCCCGATGATCCCGAGATCATATATTCAGCCTTGCTGCGCATAGCAGAGGCCATGCCGTGAGCTTCTCCGAGGGCTTTGCGCAAGCGAACCGACAGATAAAGGGGCCTTCATGTCTCGGCAGATCAAGACCAACAAGCGCGACGACGCCTTTGCGGTGCGGCGCACGGTCTTTATGGACGAGCAGGGCTATGAGAATGAGTTCGACGGCATCGACGACAACCCTGCCTGCGTGCACGTGACGCTCTATATCGATGGCGAGCTGGCGGGGTGCTCACGCTTGTTCCCCGAGCCACTGGAGCGCGCACTTTCGCCCGAGAGCCCGCAGTCACCCACATGCGCGTTCGACGAGGGCGTGACGTCAGGGGAAACCTACCTGCTGGGCCGTGTAGCCGTAATGCCGGCGTTTCGCCGCCGGGGTTTGGCGAGTGTGATCATCGCCGCGAGCGACGAGGCCGCGCGCGAGGCCGGCGCCAAACTGGTGAAGCTGCATGCCCAGGAATACGCGCACGATCTGTATGCCAAGCAGGGCTATATGCAGATCAGCGATGTCGATTACGAGGACGAGGGCCAGCCGCACCTTTGGATGGCTAAGCGGCTGTGATCGCGGATAGTTCCCTCAGCAGCAGATAAGACACTACGTGTCCCCCACCCCTCCGCGTCCACCGGAGGGTAACGCCGAAGACATCGTGGCGTCGCAAACTTTCCCTATTTCTTCCGTCAATTTAAGCATGGCCGCCAAGGACACCGCCAATGGGATGGGAAGCGCTCGGGCAATGGGGTGAAGATGCGGTTCGCATCGAACCGCTCACTGGTGGGGTTGCCAACGACGTGTGGCGTGTCCGCGTCCGCGGGCAGATTGCAGTCGGCCGTCTCGGCTCCCGGACCGACGCCGATCTCGCATGGGAAACCGAACTGTTCCGACACCTCGACCGTGAAGGCATGACCGTTCCAGTGCCGATCCCGACGGTTGACGGCCGGCTGTTCGTGGATGGTCTGGTGGTGATGAAATACATGGAGGGCGGACCGCCCGAGACGGAGTCCGACTGGCGTCGCGTCGCCGACACGCTTCGCGAGCTGCATCGGCTGACGCAGGGGTGGCCGCAGCGTCCGGGCTGGCGGTCGTCGACTGATCTCCTGCATGCCGAAACCGGAACGAGGATCAACCTTTCCGCGATGCCGCCTGAGAGCGTTATTCGATGTCGGGCAGCGTGGGCGCGACTAATCGGGCGTCGGACATGCGTCGTCCACGGCAACCCGAACAACCCTGGCAACATCCGCATGACCGCAGATCGGGTCGCCTTGATCGACTGGGACGAGTCACATGTCGACGTCCCCGACCTCGACCTGGTACTGCCCGACAACGCTGCCGATCTCGACGACGGCGCGCATGACATCGCCGCGCAAGCGTCAGCCGCATGGGAAGCCGCCGTCTGCTGGCAGGACGAGTACGCAGTCAGGCGGCTTGCCGAAGTTCGAGCAGTCTGAGCAGTTTCGACGCATCGACGGGCCGTAAGCGCGCTTCGAGGCGCAGAAGGCGGTGTTCCTGGCCGTATCGGCAGGCGAAAGCCCGCTTTGCGCCAAAAGCGCTCACCCCTACCCTGACATAAAATGAGACAAGCCCGAACCTCGCGCCATCAGTGCCTCAGCGACCGAGGCCCAAAGGCGCCGGAGCCTCTTCGAAACACGCGATCAGCATGTCCGTGAGGACACGTATCTTCCTTGCGGGATGCTGCCCCGCCGGGCGGACAAGATATATGCCCGCCGGAGGTGGCGGATAGCGTGTCATAACCGGAACCAGCGCGCCGGAAGCCAGATGTTCATGGGTAACGCCATCGGGGATCCAGGCTATGCCGAGCCCGGCCAATGCGGCGGCGGCAAGAGCGAGCGCGTTGTCGGCCTTGAAGCGTCCCCGCGGATGAACCGTGATGACCTCGTCTCCATCAGTGAATTGCCAGGCTTCCGTTCCCTGCATGAGGGCCTCATGGCCGGCGAGTTCCTCCGGCGTCTCGGGGGCGCCATGCGTTCTGATATAATCAGGGCTTGCGACCAGCTTCCCGTAGAGCGGACCGATGCGTCTTGCGACCAGGTTGGAGTCCTGCAGATAGCCAATCCGGATCGCGCAATCGAAGCCCTCCGCGATGAGATCGACAAAGCGATCGCTGTAGGACGTGTGGATGTGCAGCTGCGGGTGGCGTTGGGCCATGTCCGCGAGCACGTGCGCGAAGTGGCTGGGGCCGAAAGAAAGCGGCACGGCAATTCGCAAGCGGCCGCGAAGGTCACCGGAAGGCAGGATCGTTTCCCTGGCCGCGTCGATCTCGGCACAGACCCTGGCTGCATGGTCCCGAAACGTGATCCCCTCTTCCGTGAGAGCCGCGCCGCGTGTCGTCCGTGCAAGAAGCTGGACGCCGAGTTCCGCTTCAAGCCGGATGAGCCGGCGACTGACCATCGATTTGGAGATGCCGAGCCGCCGCGCGGCGGGCGAAACTCCTCCGGCATCGGCAACTTCCACGAATGTCCTGAGATCTTCGATTTCCACGTTGGCGTTCCCCATTCCGCGACACAGCTTCACACAAAAGCAGGCTACCGTATCGCAAATAGGAATGACAGTGTCCGTCTCGCAGGCGGCGCCGCTGTCAGCGCATGTCTGCCTTCGTTTCGAGAAATAAATTTAAACCGAACTCACACACAAAACGGCAGCAGAGGATCCCTTCATGACCTTTCGTAATGGCCTTGCCTCGCTTCTTCGCCCTGATGATTCCGTACTCGTTCTGATCGACCACCAGCCCTACCAGCTCGCGAACCTGAACAGCCACGATCCGCAGATGGTGGTCAACAATTCGACGGCTCTGGCAAAGGCCGCCAAGGCTTTCGGCGTGCCGACCATCCTGACCAGCGTGATCGCGGCCCGGGGCGGTCTCATCTTCCCGCAGATCACTGACGTGTTCCCCGACCAGGAGGTGATCGACCGGACGTTCATCAACACCTGGGAGGACAAGAAGGTTGTGGATGCGGTCAAGGCGACAGGCCGCAAGCAACTGATCATCGCTGGTCTATGGACCGAGATCTGCGTCGCGATGCCGGTGATCCAGGCCCTCGGCGAAGGCTGGGATGTGACTGTCATCACCGATGCCTCGGGCGGCACGTCGATCGAGGCCCACGCGGTCGCCATCCAGCGCATGATCGCGGCCGGCGCGAACATGATGACCTGGCTGGCGCTGGCCGCCGAATGGCAGCGCGACTGGGCCCGCCTCGAAACTGCGGGCAAGATAACGGAAGTGCTCGTGCAGCACGCGGCCGGCAGTGGCATCGCCTATCTGTGGGAGCAGCAGCTGCTCAACACGCCAGTGCCTGCTAACGCAGGCTGATTTGAGCGGGGATGACGAGAACCTTGGACGCTTGCCTCGGCTCGTCATCCCCACTAGCTGGACGCGAAGGTTCGATGTCTCTTTTGGGCCGAGCCACGCAATCAGCCTAGACCAGCCAGTCCGGTCTGCGCGCCACCAGCGGCTGATCCGGGCGGGCGGCGAGATCATCCAGCCATGCCAGCGCATCGGGTGGCAGCTGCCGGCTTGCCTGCGGCGCCTCGCGCCAGCGATCCCATTCGGAGGTCTCGCGATTGTTCAAGACGTGGTGGTCACGCAGGACGTTGACCTTCAGGAACCAGAGGCCGGTTGTGCTTCCATGCCCGAAGCTCTCGGGCTCGGCCTCTCCGCGGCGGCACTTCAGCCAGGCCTCCCCAGCCATGAGAAAAGCGTAGCGGGGCATGTCGGCGGCGTCGAACTCGATGTGGTTTCGGCGTCTCAGCATCGCGTCTATCTGCGCGTCGCCGAGCCGCCACTCGCCCGTCCCACTATCCCGATATTCGCAGATCCAGTGATCCTCCCATCCTGTCGAAAAATAGGATGCGAAGCCGCATCGCACACGGGCAGGAACGCCTTTGCTGCGGAGAAACGCACAGAGCATGAGCGCGAAATCCCGGCATGTTCCGATGGATCGCCTGTCGGCCGGCCGCGCCTCGGCAAGAGGACGGTCGTCCAGCTGCATGATGTCGGCGAGCCGCTCGGCGACGGGCAAGGTCTGCCGCGCCCCCGGCCCGAGCTTCGACTGGTCGAGGCCGTATTCCCCGAGCCAGCTGGAATGCACCAGGAGGCCCTGGGCAATGCCGGCGAGATGCCCGACCTCATCAGGGAAAGTTGCGATGGCTTTGGCCTGTTGGCCGGGGTCGGACATCGGCGTGTGCGCTGTCCATCGGTCAAGGCTGGTCATGCTGGCGCTCCCGTTGGTGGATATGATCGCCAGCCAAATCCATCATCGGGCCGCCGGCAAGGTCGGGAAACGGGCAATTCGACCACATTGCCGCATGAAATGATCTGCGTCGTCTCCGATCCGTGACAAAGACGCAAGATCGGTCGAGTGCGGATGAATGGCAAAGCCGCCTAATGCGCCGCCGATCCCTCATCCTCGCGCTCGGCCACCGGCACGACGATGCCGGAATAGAGCACGGGTGATCCGCTCTGATCGCGAAAGGCCCGGCCGAAGGCCGCGACCAGCCGATAGCGCCCATCCCTGCCCTGGACGCGATAGGTGTTCTGCTGCGCGATATCGGCAACGATTACCTCAGAGATCTTCTTTGCCAGATCCGGCCGGTCATCGGGGTGGACGCGCGCAAGATAGTCTTCCAGCGGCAGGCCATGCACCGTGGCTTCAGGGTCGAGGCCGAAAAGCCCGGCAAGCGCGCTGTCTGCGAAGACGAGGTTCCTGACGATATCCCAAGTATAGATCCCAGCATCGCAGGCTGCCTCTTCGAAAGTCTCGAACAAATGAACGACTTCGCCAGTCATTTCCTGCATATCCCCGCGACTGCTTTAGTAGAAACTAAAGGTTTGCCGGACAACTTCAAGGTAGGGTTGACCGCAATACGATGCAGGCCGCCGGCGCATTCAGGCCGGCGACCTTGAGATGATGCCCGTGCCGCCGAGGCTGCACGGATCGTGACTGCTGGATGAATGTTTCGACCGCGCTGATACTCAGCGCGCCATTTCGCTGAAAGGCAAACATCATCTTCGAAAGGTACGTGCCTTCGACGAAACTGCGTGCCCTCCACAATCTCCGGCTTGCTGATCCGGTCCATGCGAAAGTGGCGGAAATCCGCGCGGGCGGCATCCCAGGCGACGAGATACCAAAGTGGTGGCAGGATGAGCATGGCCTGCGGTTCGACCTCGCGCAGTGTTTCCATGTGGGGGCGCCGGTCACGCTGCGAAGTAGCGCGTCGGTGTCGTCCCGAGCGCCTTCTTGAACATCACGATGAAGGCGGTGACGGACTCGTAGCCCAGGTCGCTCGACACCCTCTGGACCGTCGCGCCGCCGGCGAGTTCGCGCAGCGCGATGACCAGGTGCAGCTGCCGCCGCCACCGCCCGAAGGTCAGCCCCGTTTCCTGAACCATCAGCCGCTTCAGGGATCGCTCGCTCATCGCAACGTGGTCTGCCCATTCCGCCAGGGTGCGGCGGTCGCCCGGCTCCGCCGTCAGGGCTGCGGCGATCATGGCGATCTTGGGGTGGCTGGACACCGGCAGTTCCAGCCCCTCTTTCGGCATCAGCGCCAGTTCGTCCAGCAAGACCCGCACGAGCCGGCCGACATGATCATCGGGCGCATAGCCGCCCGGCACATCCGCCAGGCGCAGGATCATCTCGCGCAGCATCGGCGATACGGACAGCGTGCAGCATTCCTGCGGCAGCGCCGCAGCACCCGGTTCGATGAACAGGTAGGACAGGCGGGCATTGGACGTGACCTGGTTGCTGTGCGGCACGCCGCCGGGAATCCAGACCCCGCAGTCCGGCGGGACGATCCACAGGCCGTTTGCGGCCGTGCAGGTCACCGCCCCGTGCAAGGCAAGGATGAGCTGTCCCTGCCGGTGCTGGTGCTGCGGCACCTCGGCTTCGTAGTCGCTGAAGTCGACATGCAGGGCGACCGCCGGGCGACCCAACCGGTCGGGGTCGGGATCGAAGTCCGTGCTGCAGGGGCGCAGCGTCCTGGCGGATTGGCCTGATTTGGAGATCATATGGCATTATCTCCAAATTCGCCTGCACTGCAATCCGCTACAAGCGGACATCAACAACCCGATGGAGACTATCATGCGAATTGCTGTCGTCGGCGCAACCGGCAGGATCGGCGCCCAACTCACCCGAAACCTGCTGAGCGCGGGGCATCAGGTAAAGGCCCTGTCGAGAGGCGGCCCAGCCCTCGACGCCCTGGTCGAAATCGGAGCGGAGCCGTTCCTCGGAAGCTTCGACACGGGCGCCGGAGCGCTCGACACGTTCTTTCAGGATGCCGATGCCGCGTTCCTGATGGTCAAGACCGACTGGAACAACCTGCAAGGCCACTATCCCGCGGTTGCCCAGCGCTTCGTCGATGCGCTCAGCAATTCCCCGGTCAAACTGGCTGTGAGCCTGTCGGCCATGGGATCGGACGTGAAAGGCAAGACCGGCCATTTTGAATGTTTCTACCATCTGGACCAGAAGCTGAACGAACTTACCAATATCGACCTGGTCCATCTGCGCGCCGCCTGGTTCATGGATGATGTGCTGGCGTGGACGGCGCCGGTCGCCAGATATGGTCGCATTGCCTGGTCCTGTAAGCCCGATCTGAAAATGCCCTGGGTGGCGACGGATGACATCGCATTGCTTGCGGCCAGGGAGCTGATCAATCCGACGGGCAGGCACCGGGTGATCCGCGAGGTCGGCTCGGAAGATATCTCGATGAATGAATTGGCCGCGATCATCGGTAAGGAGATCGGCCGGCCGGTGGAGTACCGGTACATCGAAAGAACGCGCAAGGATGTGGAAGCCGAATTCCTGAAGCGCTTCGGGACATCGGAGAGATGGCACGATGACACCCTGACCGCCGACGCCTTGAACAATGGCCTGGTGCGGTTCCAGGGTGAGCGTGAGGTTCGCCCGTCGCTGCCCACCACGATGGAAACGTTTATCAGAGAGGTTTGGAAGCCGCGTTACCTGGAGTCGGTTGCGGCCGAAAACGAACCCGAGACATTTCACATGTGGAGCGCAAAGGAACAGTTGGATTTCCACTGAAAGCTGAGAACCTCCCTCCCGGAGAAGGAGAAGCTCGGCATCGGCCCATCCGTAACTTTTCCCCGGCCAGGCGGCCCGCCTGTCGAGCGACGCGCGGCCGGGGAACGTATGCGGTCAGTTTACGCTGGCCGCCTCATCAGCCCAGCCCCTCCTCGGCAAACGCCCGGATCACGGAAGGCCGCGCCCGCATGTGCTCGAAGGACCGGCCGAGCGCCTCCGGCAGTTCGACGCCGCTCCTGGGGGCGACCATCAGCACCCAGAACAGGTAGCAATCGGCAATCGTCATCTCGTCGCTGACAAGGAATGTCTTGTCGCCCATCTGCTCGGCAAGGATTGCGAAGGCCTGCGCGAGCTTTTCGCGGGCACGCTCCTTCTCCGGCTCCGGGAAATCCTTGAAGAACGGCTGGTAGCGGGAATGGATCTCCGATGACATGAAGGCCAGCGCTTCGAGCACTCGCCATCGAAGCAGACGATCCCCAGGCAGCAGCTTGCCGCTCGCCTCGGCAATATAGTTGAGGATGACCTGGTTCTCGGTCAGGATCGCTCCGTCTTCCAGCTCGAGGGTGGGAATATAGCCCTTCGGATTGATCGACAGGAAATCGCGGCCATCCTGCATCTTCCTGTCATGGTTGATGCTGATGAGCCGGTAGGAAAGCCCGGCCTCGATAAGCGCGATATGATCGGCAAGGCTGCAGGCGCCCGGATAATAGATGAGGTTCATGGTGGTCTCCGCATGGTGACCCGTCTCGATGGAGACAAGGTCTGGATTGTTGACCACAGCCATTTATGTGACCTAAAAATGCCCGTCAAAAGCATATCTTTGGGAGCAGGTCAGATGGATGTGACTGCCAGGCCGACAGCCGCCGACTGCAGGGGCGTCAGCGAAATTCTGAGCCGGGTCGGCGACAAGTGGACCATCCAGGTCGTCGTCGTACTTCGCCGGGATGCCCAGAGGTTCAATGGGCTGAAGCGTCAGGTGAGCGGCATTTCGCAGCAGATGCTGACGCGCACACTGAAGACGCTCGAACGCGACGGCATGATCGCGAGAACCGTTCGCCCCAGCACCCCGCCGCAGGTGGAATACACGCTGACGCCACTCGGGCACTCCCTGTCGGAAACCGTGCGCCATCTCGCCGACTGGGCGGCTGAAAACAGGCAAAACATCGAGGACAACCGTCTGCGCTACGACACCGGTCGGGAGGAGGAAGTCCAGAGAGATGCGAGCCTAGGCCGCCCACCGCGCCACTGACGAGATCATGGCAATTTCGGCCAGCGCACCATCTTCATACGCGCTGGCCAGACAGAAAGCCGGGAATTATAGCTTCACGCCGCCGGCGGTCAGCAAACAGCTCACTGCACTAGAAGCGCGGCTCGGGACGTACTCCTCGCGAGAAGTTCGCGTGCCCTCGCCGTGACGCCCGCAGGACAGGACTATTACGAAGGGAGGAAGGTGTTGATGCGCAAGCGCCGCCTTGTTTTCTTCGGCATCCAAGCTAGTGTGAAGACAGGGGGAACAGTCGCGTGCGATTCTTTGCCGCTTTGATGATTGCTGGCGTATTCAGTCAGGGGGAAGCGGCTGCATGCCCTCTCAATGATATGTTGAAGCTCTGCGTGATGAACGGCGACAGCGTGGCCGCTCTGCACAGAGGTGTTGAGCGAGGCGATTGGACAGTCGAAGCGATTTCCGATAGCCCTGCTTCTGAGCCACGAACCGGCAGCGAACAATACACCATGCCGAGCGGACTACCGTTCCACGTTTTCTATGCGGACTTTAAAGGCCTCTTTTCCGCAGTTTGCGAACTCAATTTTCCCTTGGCCCTTGGCACGAAAGGCAAGGAAGGCCTGAGTTGTTCGAATGCTCAAAGTGCAGCCTTCGAAACTGCGCTCACTGAGGCATCTTTGGGCACAGTAACGAAAGAAAGCCGAGAATCCGGTACTGCTTATCTGATTGAGGGACCGGCCAAGTGGATGAAGGTGGTAGTCGCAAGTGGCAGCGGGCCGCAAGATGCATTGAATGCATGGGTTGAAACTTCTGTCCTGAAGAAGCAATAGAGTCACGACCCCATTAATCGACATCATGAAATGGGAAACCGCTTCGAGCCCGAAAGCGGACGGCGGTCACTACGGTGCCACTACGCCGCTACCGGGACCGCCCCCTTCATCGATCTCCTCGCTGCGATTTGCGCCGAGGAGCCGGAATTGAAGGTCGGCGACGGCTAAGATGCGCCGGCGACCGCCTCGCTCATCGGGCGGCGGCTCCTCAGCAGAAGCAGGACGAAGATAGCGCTGCAGGAGCAGACCAGACACAGGATCAACACAGCCCTGCTCCCGAGATTGGTCATCAGGGAAATCAACAGGGGTGGAGAGATGGCGGAGATCCAGTTCAATGGCAGGGCGATCCGCGAGAGTGCCTTTGCAAACTCACCCTTGTCATAGAAAACGAGCGGAATGGTCGACCTTGCGACGGCAAGCGCCCCGCTGCCCATTCCATAGAGCACAAGGAAAACGCCAATGGCCGCCGGCGAGCCCTGAGCGATCGAAAGGATGACCAGCGATACGCACAGAATTGCCGACGAAGCGACACCCATCGTCACGCCGTCCCACCGTTTTTCGCCGATGATATTAAGCCCCCGGGCACAGATCTGCACGATGCCGAGCGCAGAGCCATAGCCAAGCGCCTGCGCGGGGCTCAGTCCCTCGGCCTTCAGGAGTTCGATCAGAATCGAGCTGAAGCCGAACGTGATGAACGCATTGAGCGCGATGGCAGCGACGATGAGATAGAATGTCCTGTCATAAGATCCTGCCGAACCCTGAGATCTCGTCGCCTTGATATCAGCTGCGGCTTTGCTCCGGCGCGGCAGGCCGAAAATGTAGAGCGGCAGGCAGACCATGATCATGACTGCGGCATAGATTTCGCACGTGCCGCGCCATCCGATCTCCGCCGACAGGAACGACGTGAGAGGCCAGAAAACCGTGCCGGACAAGCCGGAAACCAGCGCCATGCTCGCAATCGCCCGCGCGGCATTCCGGCCCGCGATCTCGTTGAGCAGGATATGTGCCGGCGTGGTGAGGCTGGCGCTGCCGGCAGCGCCGAGAACCAGCCAGCCGAGGAAATAGGTGATGGGCGAATGCGACAATGACACGAGCGCCAGGCCGAAGGCTGACATGATCGTTCCGCCGATCATGACCGGACGCGCGCCGACGCTTGTAAAAAGGCGCGAGAGGAAAGGAGCGCAGGCACCCATCGTGACATAGAAAACGGTGGTCCCGGCAAAGACCGTCGACATATCGACATTGAGATCCGCCGCCATGTCCCGGCTGACGACCGCCGGGAAACTGACCGCGCCCCACCCTATCAGCTGGGCGATCGACAGCACGATCAAGGGCAGCAGCATCTTCGTCTCCGATCCGGACTCGGTCATACATCATTCCTGATTTGCAATTGCAAATCACTAGCAACTGAACTGCTTCAGTTTTATGACAGCGGTTCCCTCGTGCGGTGATCGGTATCGGTTCTGGGAGGTTTGTTCTGCGCCGCCAGGATCAAAATTGCCGGTTGCAGAAACAGAAGAGGACCATATGATCGGGTCAACTATTGGGGGCAAATTGCAATGAATCGCAGATATTTAAAACCTTTTGCACTGTTGGGATTTCTGGTCATCGTAGCAGGACCGGCGGCTTCCGCCGGCGCCGCAGATCGCGGAACGAAAGAGATCAGCGGCTCACAATTCGATTATTCGGTCACTGCCCGCGGTTCCAATGACCGACGGATCGAAGTCACCCATCGCGGGGAAAAATATGATGGCCCGCTGGCGAAGATGTCGTTTCGGGACCGGCACCTGCAGGTGTTCGAAATGGTCGCGAGATTGATCAAGAACAGCTGCCAGAACGGCGTTTCTGCACTCGGGGATATATATCTGAGCAAAGATCCTGAACAGGACCAGGATCCCGAGGCCGCGCATCCCCAATACTTCATCTGGGATTATACCTGTAAATAGACATTTCCGATTTGTTTGGCTGGAAAGCCGGAGGGTCGCCTGAGGCGGCTCCCGGCTCGGATTGATTATTGCACCGCACCTCCCCCAGCTTTCCTGATCGCTCGCCTTCGCTTACAATCCCTTCCGGACATAGAGGATTCCATCATGAGCGAAGACGCCTTCAACATGTCGATCCGCAAGTTCCTGAAAGAAGTCGGCGTGACCTCACAGCGCAAGATCGAGGAGACGGTGCGTGACGGGCAGATCGGCGGCAAAAAGCTGAAGGTCCGCATGACGCTGACGGCGGAAGGCACTGCCCTCAACCACGTCGTGGACGGCGAAATCGAACTTCCCTAAATCGTGTCGCGATCTCCAGGATTCGCTTGCCACGCTTTAGGTCTTTGTTTTCCGCATGTCGTTATCGCAAAACCGCTGCACACTTTTGCGCGACATGCTTTAGGCAGGCGAACGACGCGATCAAGGCAAGGCGATGAGTGTGACGCCGGCCACTCTGCGCGCCCATCAATAGTAAGGCGAGACGCACGCCTGTCGTGGACCGTGATAGGGCTGGAACGTATCGTCGTAAGCCCTGTAGGACCGGTAACGCGCATAGCACCAGCGCACATGTCCATTGCCGCCATAATAGGTCCGGGGATAATAATAGCGTCGCGCGTAATATCGCGTCGAGCCGTAGTAGTACGGACCGTCATAGGTCGAGCCGTAGTAGCCCGGATCATAATAGCCGGAGCCATAATATCTGGGCTGCGCCAGCAGTCCGCCGATGATCACGCCCGTGGCCAGGCCCCCGAGCGCCCAGCCCCAGCCGTTGCCGCCACCATGGTGGTGATAGTATCCGCCGTGATAGCCGCCATAGTAGCCGCCACGGTAGCGCACCGGCTGCGCCTGCAGTGCCTCGACATCAGGGGTGGCAATGGTGGGAAACGCCTCGGCCGGCAGGGCGCTCGTCAGCGCCGTCGCCAGCGACAGGGCAATGATTGCGAGCCTCTTCATTGGCTTCACCTCCGTCTACATCGCCGCGCATAATTATAACGCGGAAAGGACGGCGTGGCACTTAATTTCCAAGCCGGCGATGGTGTTCCGGGAGGGGCTGGCTTTAAAGCGTGCGACGATCTTTCAGATGCGCTTGCCAAGCTTCAGGCTTTTGTTTTCGCATGTCGCTATCGCAAAACCACTGCACACTTTTGCTCAATTCGGTAGCAACTGCCACCAGTCTGGAAAGGCTGCTTCGCGCCGACTGCGGGCATTGAGATCACGGCCGTCGCGCGTACTATGGCTAGCGTTCATATTGGTTCGGAGAGTCATAGAAATGTATGTTGGTCGCATTGTTGGGGTAGGTCGGGATCGAAAAGGGGACTTGGTCGCGGCGTATCGGGTTTCGAGCAGATCGTTTCCCAACAGAAATGCGGAAAAGCTCGGCGATACCATACGGATTGTCGCACAGGCCGGAAGTACAGATGCAACATCTGACAGTCCTTACATCGCCTACGAATGCCTCATTTGGAATTCTCGTTTTGCCGTTGTTGGGAACGGCACCCAGACACGCCCGATTTACGAGCGTTTAAAGGCGGGCAACACCCCACGAGATGCGATCGTGAGCGTTCTCGTCGGTCTGGACCGCGAGTTCGATCAACACGATACGCCTCGAATTTGTGGTCTGGTAGACTTGGACGAAAACAGGCTTTGGCTTGGCAGCGTAACCGCCGACAGCTTATCGGTCATGCCGGTCGAAGTTCAGCCTGGCCAGCTCGCGTATATTGCGACCTATGAGTTTGCTCTTCCTCGGGCTGATCAAATCGATCAGTTTTTCGATGCTGGTAATGCAAATGCGGTCTGCCACCATATCACCCATGTATCGGTCTTCTCTGAGTTTGAGAAGCCTGTTTGCGCTGCTTCCTGGATCGGGTCAGCATCAGGACAAGAGGCTGCAACGTTCAACTGTCTCAGTTGATCGCACGTAGCGGGATCACCGCAAAGGGCTGAAAGCGGTCGTCGGTGGCAATTGCTACCCAATACCGCACTTTTGCGCGGCATGCTGTAGGTTTTACGCATGCTGTCGTCGCCCTTTCTCCCGCGGCGGTCGACCTGTCTTGCGCCGGTTGCCGCAACCCTCCAACCTGTGACCGCTGGCCCGATCCGATCGTCTCCAAGCTCATCACCCCGCCCTCACCCGGATGGAAACCCCTCCCCAACCCCTCTCCACAAGGGGGAGGGACTCCTCTTGGCACCCACCTCGCCCACATCAAAACGTCGAAGATGTGGAACGCGGGCACGGCAAATTAAGCCCCTCCCCCTTGTGGGGGTCCGAAGGACGGGTCGAGACGCGTGGCTCGACCCCGACTGTTTGGGGCGGGGTCTTTGCCCCGGTCTGGCCCCCGTCACCCGCCCCCGTCACCCAAATGCAGCATTGACTGCCCCGCGCCTCGGCCTAGAATCCCCACAAGGTCGATCCATCGGGCTGGGGTTAACGCATCTTGAGGAGGGTGCCATGCCTAATACTGATCTGCCGAAAGCTGGAAAATCAAAACAGGCCAAGCCAAAAGCCGATATGCCGAACGGCATGCAGCAACCTGACATGCAGAAAGTCGACGCCCTCGTCGGTCGCCTCGTGGGCGATCTCGGGGCTGGTGTGTCAGGCGTTCTCGTCGTGCTCGGCGATCATCTTGGCCTGTTCAAGGCGATGATGGATGGGCGGCCGCGCTCCTCGATGGAGCTTGCGGAAACGACCAGCCTCACGGAGCGCAATGTGCGCGAATGGCTGGCCGCCATGGCGGCCTCCGATTACATCACCTGGCACGAAGCCTCCAACAAGTTTGCCATGACGCCCGAACAGGCGCTGGTCTTTGCCAATGAGGAGAGCCCCGCCTTCTTCGGCGGCGCCTTCGAGATCGTGCAATCCATGTGGATGGACGAGCCGAAGGTGGAAGAAGCCTTCAAAACGGGGCGCGGTCTCGGCTGGCATGAACACAGCACCTGCCTCTTCCGCGGCACCGAGCGTTTCTTCCGGCCCGGCTACAACAGCCATCTGGTGACGGAGTGGATTCCGGCGCTGAAGGGCATGAAGGAAAAGCTGGAACGCGGGGCGGAAGTCGCCGATGTCGGCTGCGGCCACGGTGCCTCGACGATCCTGATGGCCCAGGCCTTCCCGAAATCGCATTTCCACGGCTTCGATTATCACGGTCCGTCGATCGAACGGGCAAAGCGCGCCGCAAAGGAAGCGGGCGTGGCCGACCGGGTGACCTTCAGCAAGGCATCGGCCAAGGATTTTCCGGCCGGCGACTATGATCTGGTGGCCATGTTCGACTGCCTGCACGACATGGGCGACCCAGTCGGCGCCGGCCGCCATATCCGCGAGACGATGAAAAAGGACGGCACCTGGATGATCGTCGAACCCTTCGCCCATGACGGGCTGAAGGACAATCTCAACCCCGTCGGCCGCGTCTATTACGGCGCCTCGACGATGATCTGCACACCAGCCTCCATGGCCCAGGAAGTCGGCCTCGGGCTTGGCGCACAGGCGGGCGAGATGAAGCTGCGCAAGGTGGCGCTGGATGCGGGATATCACCACTTCCGCCGCTCGAGCGAGACGCCGTTCAATATGATCTTCGAGGTGCGGAATTGAACGGATTTGGGTGAGGTGCGGAGATGCAGCTGATTGGTGCATCAAAACCCTCCCCATGAACGGGCGGTCCATGTGGCACCCCCCTCTGTCCTGCCGGACATCTCCCCCACAAGGGGGAGATTGGCTGGGCGCACCGGCTTGTCCAAGCAATCAACGTTGCAACTCGGCGTGACGACAGAGTGACTCGAAGGTCACGCCACTTGTCGATCTCCCTCCTTGTGGGGGAGATGTCCGGCAGGACAGAGGGGGGTGGCCGCACGGCACAACGCAAAAGTGGCAGCGCTTAGACCGGCTCATAGCGCCAAGCCAACAGCCAAACACAAAAAGCGGCGCCCAAAGAGCACCGCTTCAAAATCATCAACCTACCAAAGCCATAGCAAGGCGAGGCTCGAAAGCCTCTACCCTTTCTTCGGCGCCCTGGTCTTCTTCGCCGGCGCCTCAGGCGCCGGCTGGGCGAGCCTCAGCGCGCGCAGCTTTTCCGTTTTCTTCTGCCGGGCGGCAGCTTCGCTTTCAAGGATGTCCCTGGCGGCAGACGTCGTCTGCTCGGCCTTCGCCTGCGGCGAAAGCTTTTCGGGCTTGAAGAACGTGTCCTTCGTCTCGGTCATGTTTCCTCCTTCTCGATGGATTCGGAAACCGGGAAAACGTCAGCGTCCGCCGCGGGCGGGCATCACCTTCTTCTTCGGTGCCGGCAGCAGGCCTTCGCGCTGCGCCTGCTTGCGGGCGAGCTTGCGGGCGCGGCGGATCGCTTCACCCTTTTCGCGGGCGCGCTTTTCCGACGGCTTTTCATAGGCGCTGCGTTCCTTCATTTCGCGGAACACACCTTCGCGCTGCAGCTTCTTCTTGAGCACGCGGAGGGCCTGATCGACATTGTTGTCTCGGACGAGTACCTGCAAGATTTCTCCTTAATCAGCTTTGCTGCTGTTATTTCCTGATGCGGATCGAATTCGAATTGATCCAGCTCGATTTAGAACTTTCGGAAGCCGCCCGCACTTCGGTAGGTAAAGGCGACGAGGGCGATGCGCCGACGTCTATATCATCCTGGCGAATGCTGCGCTCGAAATTCTCGTTCTGGAACCGGACGCGATAATGAACGAAGCCCTGCGCGGCCGGCAGGACGGATAGAATATTGCCCGAGCCCGAGGGCTGGACGCTGCCGAGAACGCCATGCTTGAGCATGATGGTGTCACCCGGCCGGTAACGACGGCTTACCATATCGTTCTCCACATGAAATCAAAATAAAAGGCCGGGACTGCTCCCGACCTTCCCCGGCCAGTTTCTGGCCTCAGTCATCGTCTTTGCGCGCCAGTACATCCGTGGTCGCGCAAAGTCGTGACAATGTCTTAGGCAGCGCGGAGGTTGTCGGCAGAGCTCTTGCCCGAGCGACGGTCCTGCACGATGTCATAGGTGACCTTCTGTCCATCTGCGAGCGAGCGCAGGCCTGCGCGTTCAACTGCAGAAATATGGACGAAAACGTCGGTGCCGCCGTTATCCGGCTGGATAAAACCGAAACCCTTGGTGGCGTTGAACCACTTGACTGTACCTGTATTCATAACGATCTCCTTTCAAAGCAACCGTTGAAGTTCCCCGCGATACCCTGCGGGATTGGGTCGATTATTTGGAAGGAAATCTGACGAGAGCGCATAGGCTCTTCAACGACGTCACAAGCAATGGTCGATGAGCGTAATATACGGTCAATTTTAAATTTGGCAACCGACATACGCGGAAAAACTTCGAATCGCCTGCAAGTTCCTGCTGTAAGCGGCTGATTTGCGGTCCAAATATTTATTCGCACAAGCGAGTGGTGCAGGCCCCGCGGAACGCCCGGAGGTTGGCGGTGTACCGTATGGCACCCCCCTCTGCCCTGCCGGGCATCTCCCCCACAAGTGGGGAGATTCGCTGGGGCACCGGTTTCCCCAAAGAATGAACGTTGCAAACTGCGCGACGTCAAAGATGTGCGAAGGTCACGCCTCTGGCCAATCTCCACCCTTGTGGGGGAGATGTCCGGCAGGACAGAGGGGGGTGCCCCACGGCGCAACCATAAAGGCAAGCCCCACTGAGCTCCGCTCTGGACGACGACACCGATCGGATGCAGTCTGACGACAGTGACAAGGGGGCGTGTCATGTCCGGGGACATCATCATCCGCGAGCTTTTTGGCATGGATGAAATCGCGACGATCTTTCCGCTCAACAGCCAGGTCGGCCACTTGAGCGAGGCCGTCTTCCGCGAGCGTATGTCGGCGATGATCGCGCAGGGCAATTACCGCTGCATCGCAGCCTATATGGGCGAGCGCATGGTGGGCATTTCCGGCTTCTGGACCGGCACGCAGCTCTGGTGCGGCAAATATATGGAAGTGGACAATCTGTCTGTCGACGAGGAACTGCGCAGCCGCGGCATCGGTGCGGCGTTGATGGCCTGGATGGAGGCGGAAGCCGAGCGCACGGAGTGCGCCGTTATCCGCATCGCCATGATCCTCGGCCGCGAGCGCACGCATCAGTTCTATCAGAGAAACGGATATTTCGATGACGGGCTGCTGATGGTGAAGGCGCTGAGCCGGGGCGCAGCCGAGTTTCCGGAATATGTGCCCGGCCCACCCATCGCCGGATAGCTGGCGTCTGGCAGCCGGAGGCGTCATCCCTTCGTGGAAGATATGGCCTTGGAACCGACCGCGATGTAGGAAGGATCTCGGCGTACCCTGAGCGCCTCGACCCAAAGCCCACTGGAATCACATATGGCGACGAAGCCGGTTGAACATGCAGTAAAGATCCGCCCCGCCACATCAGGCGACATGGACATTCTCGGCGGCTTCGGCGCCCTGCTCGTCGCGCTGCATCACGAACTGGACGCCAGACGCTTCATCGAAGCGGCCAAAAGCACCCCGCTGCGATACGGGCAGTTCCTCAAAAGCCAGCTCGCGCAACCCGAGGTCATCGTGATCGTCGCCGAAGAGGACGGCGCGCTGCTCGGCTATGCCTATGCGGCATCGGAAGGCTTCGACTACATGTCCCTGCGCGGGCCGGCGGGCGTCATCCACGATCTCTTCGTCGATCCCTCTCGGCGGCGCGAAGGTGTCGGCCGGATGCTCCTGGAAGCGGCGATGGCCGGCTTGAAATCCCTCGGCGCCGAACGTTTCGTACTCTCCACCGCCTACCGCAACGAGACCGCCCGCAGCCTGTTCGCCGCCATGGGATTCCGCCCGACGATGGTCGAGATGACGCGCGAAGCGAATGAGGACGGCTAAAGAGGCAGCCGACAAGCTGTTTCAACTGGTTTACCACTACGATGCGAAGGTTCGCCCGGCCGCAGCCGCCCCAAGCCGCAGCTTCTCTATCTCCGCAGCGGCCTCGCCGACGTTCTGTACGCCCAGAAATGCCAGCTTTACGACCTTGTCGTCATCGACAGTTTCCCGGCGGAATGTGATCGATCCCATTCCGTCAGGTCCCTGCGTGAGCTCCACAGCATTGATGGCCGAGGGAGCGATGGTCGTCACCTGTTTGCGCCTGAGGTCCTTGACGATCAGCAGCCTGCGATCAGTGACCGCATAAACCGTGCGACACGTCGCCAGTATCGCGCGAATTCCACGTAGGACGGCCAAAAGACCAAATACGAAGAACACGAGGCCGAAAAACACACCCGTAGGACCCTTGGGTACATCCGACAGCATGTAATCGTTAAGAGAGGGGAATAAAATTCCCGACCCAATGCCGGCAGTCAACAGTCCCACCCAGAATTGCCCCTGCTCGCGGGCTGCAGTTGCCCACATGTTGGGCCGCCCTTTCCAAAGGACGATCTCTCCTGGGCGAAGCTCTTTCCTGAGCGCGCCATCTGCATCCCAAAATCTGGAAGCCATTTTGCCTGTGCCCTGCTCCTAGCGGCCGAGAGCTTCAATTCCGCGCTTCCTTAAAAGCCCGCTTCAGCAGAGGTCCGGAGTGGCAACAAATCCATTCGCGACATCCCTCTTGCGTGTAGCTATTGGTTATCCGACTCTGGCATAGAGTCAATTCTGAATTGAAGAATAGTGCCTGCCCGAACGCCCCGAAATTCGCAGCAGCAAAACAGGACAAGCAGCTGTTACCGCGACGTATAGCCTTGCACCACAGACCCTTCAGAAAGATCGGACGGGCGGCCTTCTCCGCCATCGACCCGCCATTTTCTGCAATCATGCCTAGAAGCGGCCGGGGTGGATGATGCGCTCTTTCAAATGGGGATTTCGATGAAGTCATGTCGTGTCGTGGCCGCAGTCTTTGCGTCGCTTTTTCTGGGGCTGACGGCCTCAGAGGCTGCCGCCTGCAGTTGCGGGAAGATGTCCGAAAAGCAGCAATATTCCGGTGCCGACCTCGTGGTCCGAGGGCGCATGAAGCTTGTGACCTACGGCGTCCCGCTGCCGGCTCCTCCGGGCGATACGCCGCCGCTACGGATCACACGCGGCGATTTCGAGATCGACAAGGTGTTGAAGGGCAAGTTCAAAGACAAGACCCTGTCCATCTATACGGGCACCGGCATGGGCGATTGCGGCCGGCTCGACGCTTTCCTGGGTGCCGCCGTCTATTACGATGACGATAAATTCGCCGTCTGGGAATTTGGCCTGTCGAAAGCCGAACAGGGCGGGCAGACCGTCTATTTCACGAGCATCTGCGACTACATGAAAGCCCCGACCCCGCGGCAGGAATAGGCCTTCGGCGCCTTCACCGGTATCCGGCTACCGGCCTGCGGCATCCGGACCCCTCGCCTATATGCGCCATTGCGAATAAAATTGTGCAATGGCGCTGTCCTGTCTTGCCCTTGCCTCCGGTTGGCGATTTCTGGGAACTTCCGGCTGCATGGAGAATTCACAGAATGACGCACCCTTCGCCCCTTCCTCACATGGCAGGAGTGAACCATGGCAAAGGCAACTGAGTTCAAGACCATCAGGGCGCTCGCGATTGCGCTGAGCGCGGCCCTGCTTTTCAGCGGCGCCGCCAAATGGCCGGCCTTGCCGAACTCGGGCTTTTTGATCGGCCGGGGTGCCGCACCCGAAGATGTCGATAACGGAACGGCGATCTTCGCCGCCGGGCAGGATGACCGCAGCTATGGAAAGCCGATCGATATCGAAATCCCGCAATACGGCTATTTCCGGCAGGAAGACAAATACGTCATCATCCTGCAGGCCGAGAAATATGATGGGAAAAGCATCATCGGCGCCGAGACATTCGACGGCGAAAAGGTGGTCGGCCTGATCGACGAGTTCGAACTGCTGGGCGTTCACGCCCGGTAACGTCCTGCATCCCGCAACCTGCCGCTAAGCATCCGGCTGCGCCGGCGCCCAACCGGTCTCGGCCGCCCAGCGGTCCGCCCGGCGTATCACCGCCCAGAGATGATCGGACTTGCCTTCCGTGTAGGCCCGCCGATCGTCGCCATGGGCAGCGGCAAGCCTGTGCTTGAGCGCGATATAGGCCGGATGTTCCGCCTCGTGAGCGCGCATGTAGTCGCGAAACAGCAGCGCCCATTGCTCATGCCAGTTGCCGGAGCGCCTGATATGGATATGCGTGCGCTCCTGATCGGGACCTTCGCGGAAATAGCGTTTGGCGAGATCCGGATTGTCCCGCCGCCACACATAGCCGATTGCGTTGAGCGGCTTTACGAGCTGTTCGAAGGGCTCGAAACCGGCGACCGAAATCTGCATATCGATGATGGGCTTGGCAGCCATGCCTGCTATTGCAGTGGAGCCGATATGATCGATCCGCAACGCGGTGTTTCCAAGCACCCGGCGAATATCTGAGGCTTTCGACCAAAATTTTTCCGCCCAGAGCGGCGACCAATCGGCAATCTCGATCGTCATGGCTGATGTCTCGCCTGTTGCGGAAGGGGATGTCGGCTGAGGCTTTTGAGCGCCTGCGAACGGATTGGCGCAGCATAGGCAGTTTCGGCTTTTGTGCAATGACAGGTGAGCTACGACGGCCGGAGCAGTGGCGCATAAAAAAAGAGGCTCGTCGGGAGAGACGGCCTCGAAATTTGCGTCAAGTCGGCCCAGCTCCACAAGGCCGTCTCCACCCTAGCCGGTAGCCGGACAATCGCCACCCCCAATCGGGTGATGTTTTGGCGGGTTTATGACAATTTTTGAGAAAACTGAGAGATTTCAAAGGTGTATTCCGTAACGTGAGGCTCGCCTGGGTGGAGTTCCCCTACCGCTTACCTAGGGTAAGCTGCGGTCGACGACAGCGGAAAGGCGGCACCACCACGCGTCATGCCCCTCCTCCACCATCACACCCGCCAGCGCTCCAGCTGCGCAATCGCCATGCCGGCAATATCCCGCAAGGTTGCCGTATCCGCGCCATCCCGCGCCTGCACCGCCATGCCCTGGATGATCGCGCCGAGGAAGCGGGCGAGCGCGGTCACATCGGCATCCGGGCGCAATTGCCCGGCACTGATGGCGCGCCTCAAACGCTCCACGAAGCGGCCGACATTGGCCTCGCGCAGCTGGCTCATATGGGCGGCGACATCGATATTCTCGACGGCGGCCGTCAGCACCGCAGTCGAGATCATGCAGCCCGGCGGATAGCCGGGTCGGGTGAAATTGACGGCCGTGTCCTCGAGCAGCGTGCGGAAGGCATCGACCACGTCTTCGGCTTCCTGCCAGCCGCCTTCGCCGACATTGTGCAGATACCAGCCCACCGCATCGCGGTAGAGCTCAGCCTTGGAGCCGAAGGCGGCATAGAGGCTTTGCGGCGTGATGCCCATGGCCTCCGTCAGATCCGAAATCGAGGCGCCCTCATAGCCGCGCTGCCAGAAGAGGATTGCCGCCCTGCCCAGCACCTCGGCGCGGTCGAAAGCCGGTGGACGGCCGCGGCGACGCTTTTCCTCATTTATCACAGTGGTCACTCTTGAAATCCTTCGGCGCTCCGTTATTCTGGAGTGGTCATTGTGATAATAGGAGGATCGTGATGTCTATTCCAGAGCAAAGATCGGGGCCGGAAAAAACATCGAGGCCAGAAAAAGCATCGCCGGCGCTTGACCGGGCGATCGACAGCGCCATCGCCGAGCGGCGCATCGTCGGCGCCGTCGTGACCGTGCTGAAGGACGGCGAGATGGTCTATCGCCGCGCCGCCGGCCTTGCCGATCGCGAAGCGGGCCGGCCGATGGAAGCCTCGCTGGTCTTCCGGCTCGCCTCGCTCACCAAACCGGTCGTCACCGCTGCCGCCATGCATTTCGTCGAGACTGGCGCGATCAGGCTCTCCGATCCCGTCACCGCCACCCTGCCGGATTTCCGCCCGGCGCTTGCCGATGGCAGCCGGCCAGTCATCACGCTGGAACATCTGCTGACCCACACATCCGGCCTCGGCTACGGCTTCATCGAGGGGCCGGAGGGCGCCTATCGCCGGCTCGGCATTTCCGATGGGCTCGACCTCGTGGATTTCGACCTGTACGAGAATATCCGCCGGCTGGGTGAAGCCCCGCTCGCCTTTGCGCCCGGCAGCGCCTGGCGCTATTCGCTCGGCATCGATGTGATCGGCGCGGTTCTGGAGCGCGTGGCGGGTGCGCCGCTGCAGGAGATCGTCGCAAAGCATGTCACCGGCCCGCTCGGCATGGCCGACACCGGCTTTCTGGCCCGCGCGCCGGAACGTCTGGTCAAACCCTATCTGGACGGCACGCCTGAGCCGGAGGCCATGCGCGATGGCAGCACCACGGGCAACGCCATCTTCTCGCCGTCACGCGCGCTTTCCCCTTCCGCCTATCCCTCCGGTGGTGCGGGCATGATCGGCACGGCAGACGACATGCTGCGCTTCTTCGAGGCGATGCGCACCGATGGCGGCGGCATCCTGAAACCGGAGACACTTGCCGACATGCGGCGCGACCGCATCGGCGCATCCGCCCAGTCCGACGGCCCCGGCTGGGGTTTCGGCCTCGGCTGGGCAGTGCTCGCAGATCCGGCCGCCGATGCCTCGCCGCAGGCGCCGGGCACGCTGCAATGGGGCGGCGCCTATGGCCACAACTGGTTCATCGACCCCGCCAACGGGCTGACCGTGCTGACGCTGACCAACACGGCGCTGGAGGGCATGTGGGGCCAGTTCAAGACCGATATCCGCAAGGCAGCCTATGCGGATTTCGTGGGAACGCTCGCGGCATGACGGACTGCGGTGGCCATCCTCGCTGGAGGACGCTCTGACTTTTGAACCGACGCATCAGGCTTTGCGAAAATCGATTCCGATTTTCGGGCCGATGCTGTGGCCGCCGCCTACCCCGCTGCCGGCACCAGCCCGTAACGGCTCATGATCGCCTTCACCTTCTCCAGATCGGGCGGCCCGCCGGCGGCCATGACATCGGCAACTTCACGGAAATAGGCCGGGCCGAGCACACCGGGGGTCAGCACGTTCAAGACGGTTGCCGGCTCTTCGCTGTCATTGCGGAAGGAATGCACCACGCCGCGGCGAATGAAGGCCGACCCGCCCGGCCCGATCATATGATCGGCGCCGTCGATGCGAAAGGTGAGCGTGCCCGAGAGACCATAGACCACCTCATCCCAGCTCTCATGATAATGCGGCGCCGGTACTTTGGCCTGCGGCGCGACCGTCATGCGGAAGAGATCGAGGCTGCCTGCCGTATCATCCTTGCTGTGCAGGAATTCCAGCGCCAAACCGCCGATCCTGATCGTCTCCATGAGCGCTTCCTTTGCGGTTATGTCACTGGCTGGTGGGCAGCATATACCGCGAGTGCGGCTGGTCAAATGGGACTTGGGCCTTCCGAACAATCAGCTTTGGTTTGGCGAAAAGGCAGATCGGATAGAAGCGGCAACTACGCATCCGGCTGCGCTCCGGCCACGGCAACAGATCGATCAGGGCTGGCATGCGGCAAGCTTCGCAGGCAGACGTTAATTTGATCCTCGCTCTCGCCTTCTTTCCCCGTCATCGGCTACGAGTCACGGGTTACGAGTCGGGAGATGCCATGCTTCGCACCATGTTCGCCTTTGCCCTGCTTCTTGCCGGCGCGCTTGCCGCCAAGGCTCAGGCTCCCGATGCAGATGGCACGCCGGCGCCGGCAGACCCTTGCACGCGCCGGAACTTCGAGGGTACCGCCTACATCGTCTGCGGCGTCGATCCCGCAAATGCGGATCTGCGCCTGTTCTGGAAGGATGCCGGCGGCAAACCCTATCGCCGCTTTTCGGGTGTTGCAGATGCCGTCACCAGGCAAGGACATCGGCTCCTCTTTGCCATGAATGCCGGCATGTACCGCGAGGATTTCACGCCGATGGGGCTTTATGTCGAGGATGGTAGGGAGCTGATACCGGTCAACAGGGAGGCGCCGCCCAAGGTTTCCGGCCCGGTGCCGAATTTCTTCAAGCAGTCGAACGGCATCTTCTATCTCGATGAGACCGGCGCCCACATCATTCCCACCGCGGATTTCCTGAAGCAGCAGCCGAAAACGCGCCTCGCCACGCAATCCGGCCCGATGCTCGTCATCGCGGGCAAGATCAATCCGATCTTCATACCAGGCTCGAGCGACCGTACGCGCCGCAACGGCGTCGGGCTCTCAGCCGACGGCACGCTCCGCTTCGTCATCAGCGAGGGCGACGTGAATTTCCACGATTTCGCAAGCTTCTTCCGCGACGAACTCAAATGCCCCGACGCGCTCTTCCTCGACGGCGGAAACGGCACCGGCCTCTACAATCCGGCACTCGGCCGCAACGACACATCCTGGCACGGCGGCTACGGGCCGATCCTCGGGCTGGTGGGCGGAAAGCAGGATTAGGCGTCGAACTCAGGCCGGCTGCATGGCCAGCAGCTGCCGTGTGTCGATGATCTCGGCGAAATCGGATTTGAGATGCGCCATCGTCACGTCGAAGATCTGGCGGGCCGAGAGATCGGCATCCGGCAGGTCGAAGCCGAGCACGGCGTCGCTGACGACACTCATCTTGAAGCCGAGGTCCGAGCCGGCGCGAACGGTGGTATTGACGCAGAAACCGGCGACCGCGCCCACCACCACCAGATCGGTGATGCCGACCTCGTGCAGATAGCCTTCGAGCTCGGTGGAGGCAAAGGCCGACGACGTGGATTTGATGAAGACCGGTTCGTTCTCCCGCGCCTTCGCGCACGGCATCGGCTGATATCCCGGCGCATCTTCATGCAGCGCCGAGCTCTCGTCAGCCTCGCGATGGCGGATATGGATGACCGGCCTGCGGGCGGCGCGGAAGGCGGCGGCAAGGGCCGCGATCTTCTCTCCCGCCTCGCCGTTCACACGCTCGCGCCCGGCATTAAGCCGCTCCTGCATGACCATCTGCATATCGATGATGAGGAGTGCACTTGTCATGGTTCCCTGGTCCTTTTCCGCGCTTAAAGGGCTCTGGGAAAGCTCTAGCATCTGCCGCTGGCCAAGTCGCTTGCAAAACAGGGGATTGGGCTCGACAGGTCATCACTTCTGCGCCAGTGAGTTGCCATACGGGCTGGAGCCTCGCCCTTTGCCCGGCACCATTCTTGGGCTTGAGGGGGAACGGTGGGTGGCAGCCTTGTGCCCGAGGACTTAGCTGCGAGTGCGACTGACTGCGTGCCGTGGGGCACCCCCCTCTGTCCTGCCGGACATCTCCCCCACAGGTGGGGAGATCGGCAAGTGGCCTGGCCTTCGCACATCTTTGACGTCGCGCAGTTTGCAACGCTGATTGTTTGGGGAAACCGGCGCCTCCAGCCAATCTCCCCCCTTGTGGGGGAGATGTCCGACAGGACAGAGGGGGGTGCCACACGGCACACCATAAGATCAACGCTCCACGGAGACGATCTCCAACCGCCATGATCCAGCACACGCGCCGTCACTCGCTGCATCGTCCGCCCAATTATGCCGCTCGCGCCAGAGGCAGCGTATAACCTGCAAGTGCGAAAAACTTCCAGGCAGCACCCCAACAACCAAAAGCTGAACCCTCCAAAAATACATTACACCACACCGCAAAATGCCGCTATGATCCCGCCATCATAGCCAGGGGTGGTGAAATGATTTCGTCGCTTCAAAACCTGCTCGCGGGGCGCGTCGACGTCTGCGTCGTCGGTTCCGGACCTGTCGGTCTGGCGCTGGGCATCGCGCTTGCCCGGTCGGGGCTTTCGGTCGCGCTTCTGGAATCCGGCGGCAAGGCGATCTCGGAAAAGACCAACCGGCTGGCGGCGGCGGCCTCCATCAGCACCAGCCACCATGCCGAAGCGAGCCTGACGATCCGCCGCGCGGTCGGCGGCACTTCGAAAGCCTGGGGCGGCCGGTGCGTGGAGTTCGACGACAGTGACTTCGATGGCCGGCCGGCGCGCGGCGATGCCCGCTGGCCGATCGAGCACAGCGCCCTCAGGGCCTATTATGACGATGCCCGCACCTTTCTCGGCGCCGAGCTGCCAGATGTCGGCAAGCCCGGCGTCGAGATGCCTGATATGGACGGCGATTTCGAACCCTCGATCGAGAGCTGGGCCCGCGAGCCGGATATGGCCAAGGCGCATGGTGCGCTGATCGAAAGCCTGCCGAACCTGCACCTCGTCACCCAGGCAACCGTGATCGGCCTCGATCTAGATCGCGAAGGCGCCCGTACGAAACGGCTCATGGTGTGGCATCGCGGCAAGCTGCATTCGCTGGGCGCCACGATCTTCGTGCTGGCCTGCGGCGGGCGCGAAAATGCGCGGCTGCTGCTCGCAGCACAGGAGATCGCGCCGCGACTCTTCGGCGGCGTCGATGGCCCGCTCGGGCGCTATTACATGGGGCATCTGGCCGGCGAGCTCGCCCGCATCCGCTTCACCGACCGCAGCTTCATGGAAAAGATGTTCTTCCGGCGCAACGGCACCGGCGCCTGGTTCCGCTCACGGCTGATACCGAGTATCGCCCTGCAGAACGAGCGCGATCTTCTAAACAGCGTCTTCTGGCTGCGCAGCCCGCCGCTGGAAGAGGTCTATGCGGCGCCGGGTGCGCGCGCGACGCTGAACCTGTTCAAAGCGCTCACCGGCAGGCGCAAGATGCGCCGGATGTCCTTCAAGGCAAGGGTTTCCGACACCGCCTCGCTCTCCGACATGGTCGCAAACCCGGTGCAGAGCTTCAACGCCGCCCTGCAGCTGACGACGTCAGCGCTCAAATCCGAACGGCAGCCGAATTTCTTCGTCAAGAACGGCGAGCATCTCTATTGGCTCGCCTATCACGGCGAACAGCGGCCGGTCGCTTCCAACCGCGTGCGGCTGAGCTCCGAGGTCGATGAAACCGGCCTGAAGCGACTGGCCGTCAGTTTCGACTTCGACGAGGAGGATCTCGCCTCGCTGATCCGGTGCCACCATGCCCTGGCGGAATGGATCGGCAAACGGCGGATCGGCACCTTCGAATGGCTCCACCCCGAAGACGGCCTGCAAACCGCCGTCCGCCGCCAGGCGCTCGACGGCTACCACCAGATCGGGCTGACCAGAATGGGCGCCTCGCCCCGCTCGAGCGTGGTGGACGGCAACTGCCGCTGCCACGACCTCGCAAACCTCTATGTCGCCGGCAGCTCGGTCTTTCCGGTGTCCGGCCAGGCCAACCCGACATTGCCGGCCGTGGCACTGGCGCTGAGGCTGGCGGATCATCTGAAGGGGGAGTTGCGGGGGTAGTTCAAGCTTCCTCCGCCCTGTCCGGCACCAGCAGTCATTCGCCCTGATGAAGTGGACCACGGCTCGGCGGGTTGCCTCCCGCATCCACGACCGCCCGGACGACGAGCGCGATACGTTCGTCACGCATGCCGGGCCGGATGCGGCCCGACCGTTCGAGCTCGGCAAGCCCGTGCAGGGCCGCCCAGAAGGTTTCGGTGACGATCTCGGCATCGGCGCAGAACGGAGATACCGCTGCTGCCAGCACCTCAAAACCGGCCCGAAGTTCCGCTCGCGTGTCGGCTTGCGCGAACCGCAATTGGGTCGGGAGGATAAACATGGCCTCGTAGAGCGACGGGCGGCTATGCGCGAAGGCGAAATAGGCCATGGCGACATCCATGAGGGCATCTCGTCGGCTGTTCGCCCCGTCCACTGCTATCAGAAGAACGGCCGCGAGCTCCCTGAAGCCCTCGACTGCGACTGCCGCGACGATCGCGTCCCTGTTCTCGAAATGTGAATAGAGGACCGGCTGGCTGTATTCGATCTCCTTGGCCAGACGGCGGATGGTAACGGCATCCCATCCCTCGCTCTCCGCAATTGCACGGGCCGCCGCAACGATACGTTCTTCACGATCGGCGCGTTCCCGGCTTTTTCGCTCTGCGATACCCATTTCCAACCTCCATGCCCTGCCCGCTGACATCAGGATCATATCACGGCTTGAATATCTAGCAACGCTAGGATAAATCTAGCGACGCTAGATTATTTCAAACCGCTAGAAGGATGGCGTGATGGATTGGCTTCTGAATGGGATCGGACTGCTTGTGGCCCTCGCAATTATCGCGATCGGCACCGGCTATATTGCGACCCCAACGACCATGGTGCGCAGTTTCGGCCTGCCGCTTCCTGGAAATGACCCCGATATCCCCTCATGGCTTCGCCTCAAGGGCGTTCGCGACATCGTGGCGGGATTGCTCGTGCTTGCCTTCATGCTGTGGGGTGTCCAACGCGAGATCGGCATCGTCCTGCTGATCGAAGCAATGATCCCTGTCGGCGACATGCTGGTCATTCTCGCGGCGAAAGGCTCCACGAAAAGCGCCTTCGGCATTCATGGCCTCACGGCCGCGATCATGGTCCTGGCTGCTATTCCCATGATCACAGGGGCGCACTGAGATGGTTCACATCCTTTCACTCTGGTTCCTGTGTGTCGCATTCTCAGGCGCGGGCATCGTCAATGCGATCGGCACATCGGGCACGCGAAGCGATTTCGCCCGGTGGGGCTATCCGCGCTGGTGGGGTATTGTGACGGGCGGACTTGAAATATCGAGCGCCGCCCTGATTGCGCTTCCCGCCAGCCGCATTCCCGGCCTGGCGCTCGGGGCGGTCGTCATCGCAGCCGCGATCTTCACTGTTCAGCGCCACCGCGACTATCAGCACCTTCCGCCGCTGAGTGTCTTCGTGACCCTGATCGCTCTTGCGACGATTTCATACTGAGTGCGGTAAGCCGGAAGGAAAATGGAGCTGCGCCGGAGTCGCGTGGACCGGCTATTCCCCCTTTTCCTCAGTCTCGTCCGCCGCAGGCTTGGTGCTGAAGAGGCTCTTGAGCGCGTTGGTCTTGGATTTTTGCGCCTTGCTGAGCTTCAGCGCCCGATTGGCGGCCTTGGCCTGTTCCAGCATCATTTCGATCTGGATCTGCTGGATCTCCGTCAGCCGTTCCCACTGCCGGTTCAGGAGGTGATCGACCTTTTCATGCAGGTGGCGGATTTCCAGCTCGGCCTTGAGATTGACCTTGTAGTCGTTAAGCGCCCGCAACCGGTCCTTCGCTTCCTGGCGGCGCTGGCTCATCATGATGATCGGCGCCTGCAGGGCGGCAATGGTCGAAAGGATGAGGTTCAGCAGGATGAAGGGATAGACGTCGAAGGCAGCCTTCTCGCCAAGCACCAGGTTGATCCCCATCCAGACGGCGAGGAAGAAGCAGAAGGAGATGATGAAGGTCCAGCTTCCGCCGAAGGTCGCGACGACATCGGCGACACGATCGCCGAGCGAACGGTGTTCCTCGTAATCCTCTTCGATGTTTTCGGCGAGCGTGTCGTGGGTCTTCAGGCTCTCGACAACCTCGTCCTCGAGGTTGGAGAGCTCGCCGCGTTCGTCCCGCAGCAATTCGGCAATGTACTGGCCGCGATAGTCATCGACCAGCTTGCGGCTGATATAATCGTCCGAGCGGATGCCGGGGTGTTTCTGCCGCACGAAATCGGCGAGCGCGGGACGCAGATCGTCAAAATGGAAGGCGTCCTTCTTCTTCAGTGTGTGGCCTGTGATCGCGTCCACCAGCTTGACGGACTTTGCCTTGGCCTGCGCCAGGCTCTTGGAATAGTCGTCCATCTCGACGGTGGCCGCCTCCCCATGCCCGGCATCGAAGTCGACGATTTCGCCCGTCAAATCCAGGGGCTTCTCTTCTGCCATCTGCTCATCCTCGCTGCCGATTTTTCGCCCGTCTAGCCATCAATTCCAACAGGATTGTGACATGGATTTCGCCGGAAAATGAGAGGCCTGATGGGTGCGGCGGAATGCCGCCTCGCGCCGCAAGAGGGTATGCACCGCCTCAAGGGCGTCCGCGAGATCGCGGCCGGTTTGCTCGTGCTTGTCATGCTGTGGGGTACGCAGCGTGAGACCGGCCTCGTCCGGCTTGTTGCGGCAATAATATCCGTCGGCGCCCTTAGCCATGATCAGTGCGCGCTCAGTCAATCATCAACGCTCCCCAGTTCCGATACAGAATGTAACTCGCGACCACGAATACGAGCGCTGCGAACAGGCGGTTGAGGATGTTCTTATAGGCGCTGAGCCGTACGGCGAGCAGCATGCCAAGCACGCCTCCGACGATGCCGCCGCCGATGAACTCGGCGGCGAGCCACCAGTCCACCAGGCCTGAACTGGCATAGTTCAGTGCAGTCGTCAGTCCGAACGCACCGACGGCGAAGAGCGAGGTGCCGATCGCGTTGATCATCGGCATCCCCGTTGCCAGCATCAGGCCGGGAACGATCAGGAAGCCACCGCCGATGCCGAAGAACCCGGAGGCAGCGCCGACGGCAAGTGCCACGGCCGATGTTGCGAGGCACATCCGCAGGTCGACGGGACGGCACTCGACCGCCAACGCCTTCCTGGGCTTAAGCATCAGGGCCCCGACGACCACCATCAGGACGCCGAACAGGAAGATCAGTCGGTCCCCGTCCATCGCCTTGCCGAGGCTGGAGCCGGCAAGCGCGCCGATGACGCCAAGCGCGGAGAAGACGGCTGCACACCGCCACCAGACGTGCCCCCTGATGGCGTGGCTTGCGAAGTTTGCAAAGGCGTTCACGGAGACCGCAAGCGCACCCGTGCCGATCGCGATATGCGGCTGGGTCACGCCAACGACGTAGAGGAGCAGTGGAGTGGCCAGAATGGAGCCGCCGCCGCCGAGCAGGCCGAGCATGAAGCCCACGATTCCGCCGGAGCCGACCGCCGCGAGGATCGAAGTGCTCACGTCCGTCTGCTCCACACCCTGTCATGCAAGGTCATCCCGACCAGCATGGCGATGACGAATAAAAAAGTTTGAGAAAGGCCCACCGACAGTGACGCGATCGCAGGGCCAGGACAGAAGCCACCGATCCCCCAGCCCAAACCGAACAAGGCCGAGCCGATGACCAGCGGGGTGTCAATCCGCCGGCTCGTCGGCACATGGAAGCTGTCGTCGAAGGCTGGATGCCGCATCCGCTTCATCACCTGCACGCCGATGAAGGCGACGACGACGGCGCCGCCCAGAACAAAGGCAAGGCTCGGATCCCACGCGCCGAAGACGTCGAGGAAGCCCTGCACGCGAGCCGGGTTAAGCATGCCGGAGAGGGACAGGCCGAAACCGAAGACGATGCCAGAGGCGAGAGCGGCCCCGAACTGGGAGATTTTCCGGGTCATAGTCCTGCACCTCGCAGGATTGTGACGGCGGCGATGCCGGCCGCCAGGAATGTGGCGACCGCCGCAATGGAACGCGGCGACAGGCGGGCGAGCCCGAGCACGCCGTGCCCGCTGGTGCAGCCCGATCCCATGCGCGAGCCGAAGCCGACGAGCAGCCCGGCGAGGATGATCAGCGGCCAGCCGGCGGTGATCTGCACGGTTGGCCAGCCGCCCATCACGAGCAGGTAGGCGACTGGCCCGAGCAGCAGCCCGAGGACGAAGGCAAGATTGTTGGTCAGGCCGACGCCTTGGATGAGACGCCCGACGATACCGCTGATCCCGGCGATCCGGCCATTGAGAAGCAGAAGCATGACAGCCGATGCGCCGATCAGTATGCCGCCGAGCAGAGATGGGAGATACACGCTCATTCGCCTTGCCCCGCGCAGAAGATGTCATAGAGGGCAGCAACCAGTTGCGCGGCCTTCTCTTCCGTCAGGCGGTAGAAGATCTGCTTGCCGTCCCGCCGTGTTTCGACGATACCCGAGCCGCGCAACACCGTCAGATGCTGCGATAGGTGCGGCTGGTGGACATCGAGCTTTTCTTCAAGTTCGCCGACGGAAGCCTCGCCCTCCACGAGCGTGCAGACGATCATGAGGCGCGCCGGATGGGACAGGGTTTTCAAGAGGTTTGCGACCTCTCCAGCCCGGTTGGCCATCTCGGCGGGGGAGAGCCTCGCCTTCATCATTGCGTTGAGATCGCTGGTCATTCCCACGCAGCTCCTTGAAGGACATTGAGCGGAAACTTGAGGTAACGCTTGCCGTTAGCTTCCGGCTCCGGCAGGCGACCGCCGCGAATGTTTACCTGCAGGGCATGAAGAATGAGCTTCGGCATCGGCAGCGTCTGGTCACGCTTCGTCCGCAACGCCACGAACTCTTCCTCGCTCACACCGGCAAGATGCGGGTTGGACTTCTTCTGATCAGCCACCGTGCTTTCCCAGCGAGGTGCCCGACCGTCAGGCTGGTAGTCGTGACCCGTGAAGATCCGCGTCTCGTCCGGGAGCGCGAGGATCTCCTGAATCGACCTCCACAAGACCCGTGGATCGCCGCCGGGGAAGTCGGCGCGCGCCGTGCCGCTGTCGGGCATGAAGAGCGTATCGTGCACGAAGGCAGCGTCGCCGATCACGTAGGTGATGGAGGCGAGCGTGTGTCCAGGTGAGAACAGTACCTTCGCATCGATCGAGCCGACCTTGAACGTCTCACGATGGGCGAACAGCCGGTCCCATTGGGAGCCGTCGGTGGCAAGCTCGGGCCAGTTGTAGATACCCTTCCACAGCTTCTGTACGTCCACGACGCGCTCGCCGATCGCAGTCGGCGCGCCCGTCTTTTCCTTCAGATACTGAGCCGCCGAAAAGTGATCGGCATGAGGATGGGTGTCGAGGATCCACTCGACGGTCAACCCGTTGTCGCTGATGTAGTCGAGGATCGCATCGGCATTGATGGTCGCCGTCGCCCCTGCCTTCTCGTCGAAGTCGAGCACGGGGTCGATGATGGCGCATTTGCCGGTCGCGGGATCAGACACCACGTACTGGACGCTCCAGGTGCGCTTGTCGAAAAAGCCCTTCACCTGCGGCCGGCGCGCGGCATGCTGCTTGAGCCAGCTTGCGGTCATGCTGGTATCGAGGCCGCGGCTGCGTCCGAATTCGATGACCTGGTCGGCAGACATGCGACCATCGAGAACCTCCCCGATCAAGTAGAGGTTCAGCGAGCGTGTCCCGGTCTTGCAGTGTGCTAACACGGGACCTTCCGATTCGTTGACTGCGCGCTGGAACGCACGTACGTCCGCCTCGGTGATCGTGCTGGCCGCGACCGGGATGAAGGCATAGGACAGGTCGCGGTGCTTCGCTTCCTGACGTTCGGCTTGCGTTCCCGGCTGGAAGGTATCTTCCTTGTCCGGTCGGTTATTGATGAGTGTCTTGAATCCCCTGTCGCGCAATGACTGGATGTCTTCGACACTAGGCTGCGGCGAGACCGACAGTTTCTCGGATATTGCGGTGATGGGCATGACTGGCTCCGTATCATATATCATTATACATTATAATATATTATATAATGAAATGAGTTCAAGATCGGGGCCGAAACTTTAGATTGGTATGTGTTCGCCGCACGGAAAAACAATCAAGGCTACGATGGCTAATCGGATCGGCACGCGGCAGATCGATCGACGCCAGCATTGTCAGGTATAACAGGAGCTGACCTACCGATGATGATGGCTTTCAAGTGGATTCGTGTTCGCTGAAAGGCTGCGCGGATCTCTATAGGGAGCTGTTGGTCCCGAGGATTGACGGTTCGCGGTAAGTCGTATGCCGCAAAACGGACCACCGCCTCACGAACGACCGCGATGTCCGCATGCGGGACACCGTTAGCTAGCCCCATGTATGGGATTGGGGGCCGATAGTGGAACGGGCCCCTTCCTGGAGGCAGCGCTGAAAGCCGACCTTGTATTCAGTGTAGTGGGCCGACTGCAGGGACGACGAAAGGAGCGACGGCCCTTACTTCATCGTGATGGCAAAGCCGCTGAGATCGGCGTTGACTTGCAGGCCTACCTGCTTGCCTGAGAGCTCGAGTTGGGCGCCCTTGTCATTGGTCATGACGATCATCTGGGCCCCTTTGCCGACCGCGCCGCCACCGCCCGCCGCACCGTAGACCCCCGTCACATCCCGGGCGCGGCGAATGTTGCGAACGGCACCATGGAAATAGGTCTTAGAAGCCCCGAAAGCGAGGCCGCCCGAGATGCCGCCGACGGAGATGGGATAGCTGCGACCATGGAAGGTCAGCGTGCCCTCGCCTCCAGAACCACCCACGAAGAAGGCAGCCTTGTAGATTGAGAAGCTGATCGTACCGCTGTCGGCATGCGCGGAGCCGGCAAAGCTGATTCCTGCTGCAGCGATAACCGCAGCCGCGACCGAACGAAATCTGGACGAAATCTTCATGATGCGAGTCTCCTCAAAATCGAGGCTTACCCAGCCAGGTAAGCGTCATGCCAAAGTCACTGCTGAAACAGTCTCGCCCGTCATTAGTTCCAAGCGCGCGAGAAGGCAGCCACAAAACGAGGCGGATGGCAAACATAATCTCGGTGGCAGGGCCGGTGGCAGCCAATGCCCGGCTGTCTCAGGATTGACTGGACGAACGAGCCACGAAAGCGAGGGGATGCGCAAAGGTACAAACATTTAACAACCGGGAGAGTTCGACGGCGATCTCCAAGGCAGGTTCCTCGCGCGACACGGGGTGCCCAGCCCCGACCAAGGCAAGCTACAATTCCACCTGATGCTGGACGAGCTTTTTGAACCGGGATGGCGGCTTTCTCGCAAGTCGCTCTGAGAGCTGGCGTCGGCATGCCCGTGGCATCAAACAGGTTTGGGGGCGGCCGCCGCGAACCTCGGCGCCGCCCCCATCCCATGGCGTGTG
>NZ_AJWE01000087.1:0-41900 GCF_000281145.1 Rhizobium sp. CF142
GGCGGCCCGCCGCCAAAAACGATCGTCCGGGATTGCCATCGTCCGCCTGTCGGAAGATTGGGCGACACGGCAACTGGTGGTCTGCACGGCGCAAGGAGCGGAACTGCCCGTCCATGCCCGCAGCCTTCTGGACCATCTAGCTGCTGCCCGGCCCGAATTGCGCGTCGAGCCAGTCCAGAACCCGCCTGTTGAGTAGTGACCGGTTCTTCATCTCGCAATGGCCATCCGCGCCCTCTGCGGCGGTGAACCGCATCAGCGTCTTCGGGCAGCGCAGCGTATCGAAGAAAAAGCCGGCATCGGCGGCGAGCCCGTCATTCTCCGCCTGGGTGATCAATGTGGGGCATTGTATGCGCTCCGCATGTCCCCGCATGGTGAATAGCTCGGCCGACGCGAGAAGGCCTCTGAGATCATCCACCCCATGCACCCAGAAGCCGCGCTGCACCACCTTCCAGTTCAGCACCGGATTGCCGCGGATGAAGGCATCCATCGTATCGAGCAATGTCTGGTCGAGAGCAGTAAGATCGGCCGCCGCTTCCGCAGGCACGCCGAATTTTTGGATGATGACCCTGCGAAACCCATCGGCTATGCTCCAGGTGCCGGGATCGGCAATCAGCGCGGCAATGCGCGGCTCGTCCGCCGCCCCGCGCGGCGCCAGAAGCCCGCCGAGGCTCCAGCCGCTGAGCGCGATACGATCAGGGTCGACGAGCCGATAGTCCACCGCAAAATCCACCACCGCCCTGATGACCACGTCCCAGTCCGGCCGCAGCGGGATGCCGTGCTCGTAGAGCATGGCGCCCTGGCCGGGGCCGTCGAAGAGCAGGCTGTGATAGCCGCGCCGGGAGGCGGCGACGGCGCAGGCGAAATAAGTGTCGGTGATGGTGCAGTCATAGCCGTTGTTGAAGATGATGAGCGGCCGCATCTCATGCTCGAGACCCTGAGCCGGAATGAAATATCCAGGCATCGGCGTCTCGCCGAGCGGAATGGAAAGCCGCTCGATCGTCGGTGCCGAGAGCGCAAGCCCCATCTCCAGCGCATCCGTCTGCTTGCGGAAGGCGGCAAGCAGACGCGTGTCGACAGGCGCGCCGTAGAGCGGATGATAGGAGGTGGCGTAGAAGACGCTTGCCCGTAGATAAAGCTCGCGCGCGCTGACCTTATGCCCCGCGGAAAGCGCTGCCTCGGCTTCCCCTTTCAGCCGGTCGCCAGCCGAAACCCACGCCTCGTAGAACGCAGCGTGATCGCCATCGCCGACAGCTTCCGCCACGGCCTGGATCTCGCCGAAATCCGCACCGCCATACGGAATATAGGCGATCGGCCAACTGCCGAAATCCTCATGCAACTCGTTCCTGAATAGCATGCTCATCGCCAATTTCCCCAATGGCTGCCGCCGCCGCCATGATTATAAAGGCGGCTTGAAGCCCCATCACAAAAGCTCGCGCCGACCGGATGCAATATTCAAGGTTGTTCTTATATTCTTACCGTGCAAGGCTGTTGTAAACAGGAGGAAACGGCCATGAATGGTGCAGACAGCCTGTGTGATACGCTGCTGGCAAACGATGTCAGGGTGTGCTTTGCCAATCCCGGCACATCGGAAATGCATTTTGTGGCGGCGCTCGACCGCAAGCCCGAGATGCGCTGCGTTCTCGGCCTCTCCGAGGGCGTCGTCACCGGAGCGGCCGATGGTTATGCGCGCATGACCGACCGACCGGCCGCGACCTTGCTCCACACCGGACCGGGGCTGGCGAACGGCCTTGCCAATCTCCACAATGCCCGCCGGGCAAGAGTTCCCGTCATCAACATCGTCGGCGACCACGCCTCCTATCATCTTGCCCTCGATGCGCCGCTGACATCCGATATCGAAAGCCTCGCCGCGCCGATGTCGAACTGGGTGCGTCGCATCAGCGGCCCCGAGGATGTGGCAGACGCGACGGAGGCTGCCTTCCGTGCCTCATTGTCACCTCCTGGTGTGGCAACGCTCATCCTGCCGGCAGATGCCGCTTGGGGCCATGTCGAAACGGATCAGCCGGTCAGGCTGTCCCCGCCGGTACCATCGGCCGTGAACATGGACGTCGTGCGCGAGGTTGCCGCCGCCATCAGAGATACGCCTGGCGAGGCCGGAATCCTCGTCAGCGGTGCGGCTGCCCGTGCCGACTGCCTGGAGATTGCGGGCGCAATTGCGGCCGCCAAGGATGTGCGTCTCTTCAGCGAGATGCAATTGCCGAGGGTGGAGCGTGGCCGCGGCCGTGTCGCCCTGACCCGCATCCCCTATCCGATCGACGCCGCCCTTGATCTGTTGGCCGATATCGATGTGCTGATATTGGCAGGCGCGCCAGAGCCCGTCGCCTTCTTTGCCTATCCGGGCAAGCCTGGACGGCTGGTGCGCAAAGGCTGCAAGGTTCTGACCCTTGCAAGGCATGGCGAAGATCTGAAAGGCGCGCTGGAAGCACTCAGGGACGAACTCGGCGTCAGGCAGTCACTACCTCCGTCGCGACCATCAGGACTTTCCGACGATATCGTTCCGTTCGGGCATCTGACCGAGGATGCGATCGCGGTGATGGTGGCGGCAAGACTTCCCGATAATGCCATCATCTGCGACGAGGGGGTCACCTCGGCCCGCCGCTTCTTCGATCTTTCGGCCAGCTCGGCGCCGCACGACTACCTGATGAACACCGGCGGCTCGATCGGCTGCGGTATCCCGCTTGCGACGGGTGCGGCGGTCGCCTGTCCCGACCGCAAGGTCATCAATCTGCAGGCGGATGGCAGCGGCATGTATACGGTGCAGGGCCTGTGGACGCAGGCGCGTGAAAATCTCGATGTGATCACGATCATCTTCGCCAACCGCGCCTATGCCGTGCTGCATGCCGAGATGCGCAATGTCGGCGTCGACGGCATCGGCGAGAACGCCCGGCGGATGATGAACCTCGATCACCCGGCCTGGGACTGGGTGTTGGTCGCCAAGGGCATGGGCGTCGATGCTGCGGGCGCGCATAGCTGCGAGCAATTTGCCGATCTCTTCGAAAGCGCGCTCAGGCGCCGCGGACCATTTCTCATCGAGGCGATCATCTGAGCTTTCAGGCATGGCCGGTTGGCAGGGCGGCGATTGAGACGTAGCATCCGGCCAAAGCAGAAAGTCGAGACAGATCATGACAGCTTCATCCCTGCAGACCTCACCGCTGATCCTGCTGACCAGCGCCGGACGGGCGTGGAGCGGGCTCGCGGCCGACTTCCTGCATATTCCGCGCGGCATCTCCCGTGTTCCGGGTGGTGACATGCATCGTCTGGGCATCCACTTCGGTCCTCCCGTCAATGCCGATTGCCACTGCGGCGGCCGGCGCATGCGCCGCGTGCAGAAGCCTGGCGATATCGATGTCATCCCGGCCGGCCTCGACGGGTCCTGGGAGGATGATGCCGATTGCCGCATACTGCGCGTAACTCTCGATCCCTCGCGGCTGGAACAGGTCGCGGAAGATCTCGGACGGGATACCGGCAAGATCGAGCTGCAGCCACGATTTCAGCTGCGTGACGCCGGCATCGAGGCGATTTGCCGGGCGATCAAGGCGGATCTGGAGGCCGATATCCCCTCCGATCCGCTCTATATCGATCTTCTCGCCAACGCGCTCGCCATCCGGCTGATCGAGACGTCGAGCGACGGCGCGCCCCGGCCCGCGATCAACGGCGAACCGAAGCTCTCGGCCCGGCAATTGCGGATGCTGACGGAATTCATCGAGACCCATCTGGATCAGAAGCTGCATCTGGCGGACCTTGCGGTCGTTGCCGGTGTCAGCATCACACGGCTGAAGAGCCTGTTTCGCAACAGCACCGGCGTTTCCGTGCACCAATATGTCATCCGCCGCCGCGTCGAATATGCCCGCGCCCTGATGACGACGACGGATATGGCCTCAAGCGAGATTGCGCTTGCCGCGGGCTTTGCCCATCAGAGCCATATGGCAACGACCATGCGCCGGCTCACGGGCCAGACACCCGGCGAGATCCTGCGCGAAGTCGGCGAATTCCGCCCGAAATTGCAAAGACCGGCCTGAATTTGTGCGACGCCTTCGGTGTGGTCACCTAGTCCTTGTGCATCATCAGCAAGGAGAAACACATGATTGCAATCCTCGGAGCCGCCGGAAAGATCGGCTATTCGACCTCCAAGGCGCTGCGCGCGGCAGGTGTGCCCGTGCGCGCTATCCTGCGCGATCCGGCAAAGGCTGACCGCCTGACCGCCATCGGCTGCGATGTCGCATTTGCCGATCTGCAGGACGCTAAGGCGCTTGCCGGAGCGATATCAGGTGCGGACAGCGTTCAGGTCATCCTGCCGGTCGACCCGCGGGCCGAAGACGTGAAAGGCGACATGCGCCGCTCGATCGAAAGCATTGCCGAGGCATTGGAAGAGACGCGCCCTGCCCTCATGCTTGCCATTTCCGACTATGGCGCCCATCTCGGCGAAGGCTTCGCCATGCCGAGCATGTTCTACATCTTCGAGCAGCGCCTTCGCCAACTGGATATGCGCCGGATATTTCTGCGGTCGGCCGAGCATATGGAAGGCTGGGGTCGCGTCGCGCCGGCAGCGATCGCAACCGGCGTTCTGCCGAGTTTTCATGACCCGGTCGAAAAGCAGATCCCCAATGTCTCTGCACAGGATGTCGGCCAGATTGCCGCAGATCTCCTGCTTCGGCCCGACATCGAAACGCGCGAGCAGATCGTTCACGCAGAAGGCTCGCGCCGCTATAGCGCGAGCGACGTGGCTGCAGCGCTGAGCCAGTTGCTGGGCCGCACGATTATTGCTCAAGCCCTGCCCCGCTCGCAATGGCGGGAAAGCCTGGGCCGGGTGATGAGCGCCAGCGCTGCCGATCTTCTAACCGAACTCTACGACGTGCATAGCAAGGGTGGCCTCATCGACGTCGAGCCGAATGCAGGCGATGTCCGCAGAGGCCCCACCGAGTTGATCGACGCGCTTCGGCCGCTTGTCTCCGCACGGTGATTTTGGGAAAGATCATCCTCGTAAGCCGGAACCGGATGAGGCTGAGGGGATTTACCTCTCAGCATGGGAGGTTCCGATGATCCGCAAATTGAAGTCAGGCGAATATCGTCTCTATTCCCGCTGCTCGGAGTGTGCTGCAGGAAGATCGGCCCCGCCTCAGTGGCCGATCATGCCTTTCGGATTGTCCCGATAAGGATCGCTGCGATTGGGATCGCTGTAATAAGTCCGGTAGCCGCCGCTCGAATAGGTCTCTCGATAGCTTCCATTGAGCTGCTGATGCGTCTGTGAGTAGAGATCTCCGTTTCGATACGTATTGTAGCCGCCGCCGAGATTCTGCTCCCTGATATAGGTATTGCCTGAACTGTCAGTAGAACACGGAGCCGAAACCAGGTCGCAGGAAGCAGACGCATTCCCCGCGGTCAGCAAGAAAATCCCAAACAAAACCGCCTTCATGCAAGCTCCCTTTTCGCGAAATCGGCGTCGCTTACGAGTGCAATCTAACTGAATGGCGAAAAAGAACAAACAGAAAACATCTGGGCTCGGCTCCGTTCCCAATCAATAGATCAAATGTTAAACCACGCCTGCAATGATCCGGCCCGAATGCTCGAACAGACAGGCAGCGCAACAATGGGCGAATGGTTGACGGCGGCGAAACAATGGGCGCGGCGCGTGAAACGCGATGTGGTCGCGCTCTGGATTGCGGCGCGCGACGGCCGCACGCCTGTGGTGGCCAAGATCGTCGCCGGTGCGGTTGCTGCCTACGCGCTTTCGCCAGTCGATCTCATCCCGGACTTCGTGCCGGTGCTCGGCTATCTCGATGATCTCATCATCGTCCCGCTCGGTATCCTCATCGCCATCCGCCTCATTCCCGCGCCTCTGATGTCGGAATTCAGGGACCTAGCCATCGAGCGTGCGCAGCGCCCGGTCAGCCGCGCCGGCCTTGTAGCGGTCGTGATCCTCTGGCTGCTCGCAGCCGCCCTCTGCATCTGGCTTGCGCGGGATCTGCTTCTTCGCTGAGGCGGAAGCGAGCTTTCGCCGGCCTATTCCCGCACGAAGGCGCCGCGCAGCCAGTCGAGGAAATGGCTTGCCGCCGGCGATAGCGCCCGGCCCGGTTTCATGATCGCCACGAAGCCGTCCTCGTAGGTCAGGAATTCCGACCGCTCCACGAGCCTCCCGCTCTTCAGCTCCTTCAGCGCAAAGCGCCGCTCGACCAGCGCTACCCCAAGCCCGGTGACGGCAGCGCTCACGCAGAGATGCATATGTGGAAAATAAAGCTCTGATTGTGCCGAGATCCTATGCCCGGTCGCCGCCTGCCAGCTCGTCCACTGCTCACTCAGGTGGTCAGGCGAGATGCGCGTCGGGAAGCTGAAGTCATCGCCGTCCGTGTTGAACGAATAATCCGGCGCCGAGACCAGGCCGAAGGAGACGGAAGCGAGCGGCACGAACTCGTCCTTCACCTGCGGCCGCGACAGGCGGTCCCAGCTCAGTGTGAAATCTACGCCATCCCTCGCCCGGTTCGTACCGCCGTCGCGCGCGCTCGATGACAGGGAAAGCTGCACGCGGCAGTTCGGATAGAGACTGTAGAATTCCGCCAGACGCGGCACGAGCCAGACCATGGCGAAGGTGGCGCTGCAGGCGATATGCACGCTCGCCTCGTTCCGGCTCGCCTTCAGTTCCTGATAGCGCTCCTCCAGAAGATCGAAGGCCCGCGACACGGTGGCGAAGAAGGCCGCTCCCTCCTCGTTGAGCCGAAGCCCCGTCCCCGATTTTTCGAAAACCGGAATGCCAAGCTGCTCCTGCAGAAGCTGCAACTGCTTGGAAACGGCGCCGTGCGTGCGCCCCAGCTCGTCGGCCGCCCGTGTCACCGAGCCGAGACGCGCCGTGGCCTCGAAGGCCCTGAGATAGGACAGTGGTGGCAAATTGCGGGCCATGGCTTCCCTATATGTGAGTTTTTCTAACTGATGTCGTCAAGATAAGGCGCTTTTCCGAGCTCGAATACTGCCATAAAAGCATGACATAAAAGCAAGATGAGCGGAAAATCCGCTCAAACTCCCACTAACAATAGGTGAGTTTTGCCAACAGAGAAAGGAAATTTCATCATGCACGTGACAGATACGCTCCGCCTGTGGTGTGAACGCTGGACCGAACGCCGCCTCTTTGCCCGCGAACTGGATACCCTGCCCGACGAAACGCTCCGGGATTTCGGCATGACGCGCGAAATCGCCTACCAGCACAGCCACCGACCCTTCTGGCGCGCATAAGCCACCGAATAGGTTCAGCCCGGCAATTGCCGGTGCCACAACAGCTCGACCGGATGGAAGCGCACGAGTGAAATCCGGTGCAGGCTTGCCGCCACCGGTTGCCAGAGGCCCATCGCGCCGCTGATTGCCGCCCCGGCCTCCTCGGGGCTCAACTGCTCGCCAAGCGTGACATGCGGCACCCAGTTTTCCGGCAGGTAATGCGGCCAGCACGCCGCCCCTGCAGAGGCGGCCGCGGCATGGAAGTCCCGGTGAAGGATAAGCAGCTCCTCAGAAACGACAGGCGCGGCAAACAGGACCGATGCCGGTCCGGGAAAAAGACCGATACTCGAAAGTTTGACGCTAGGAGCGCTCATGTTCGCGCTGAAGCGGTCGAGCGCGTTTGTGAGAGGCTCGGGGTCGAGCCCGTCATAGACGGCGAGCGATATGTGCGGCTCAACCTTCAAACGACGAGGAGTGACGACATCGGGTGAAATACGCTCCACATGCTCGATGATCGGCCGAAGCTCTGCTGCAGCATACGGGTCCAGCTCCATGTGAACGGCAAAAGGCAAGAGTCACCTGCAATGTTGGCAGCCCTGTCGGCTCTGATTGCACAGTCCGGTCCGAGGCGAAGCCTCACTCCGGCATTTCTACCAGGATATTCGCACCCACAGCCGTCTTCGGCCAGAGGTCGAACGGGCCAGCAATGGAACCTCGAACCGGTGTGCGCAGTTATACAGGTGAGCGTCTGCGAGATTCACACATGTATGTCATCCTTGGCGCATCCGGACACATAGGCTCAGTCGTCATCGACGCCTTGCAGGCATCGGGCGAGAAAGTCATCGCCGTCGTTCACAGCGCGCAAAAAGCTGCCGCCATAAAGCACGACGGCGTTCAACCCGTCATTGCCGATGTGGCCGACACCGGCCAGATTCGTTCCATCCTGCAAAAGGGGCGCCGCGCCTTTCTGCTGAACCCGCCGGCCGATATCAAAGGCGACACGAACGCCGAGGAACTGAAGACCGCCAGGAGCATTGCCGCGGCACTCGAAGGATCCGGGCTCGAGAAGCTGGTCGTGGCCTCGACCTACGGAGCGCTTGATGGCGCCGGCATCGGCGATCTCTCGGTGCTGTACGAATTCGAACGCCTCGTAAAGGCAACCGGTATTCCAGCCGCCATCAACCGCGGCGCATATTACTTCTCCAATCTCGACATGCTTCTGCAGCCTGCGAAAGAGACCGGACGTCTGCTCACGCCCTTCCCCGAGGATATGAAGATGCCGATGGTTTCGCCAAGGGATCTCGGAGAAGCTGCTGCCGCGCGGCTCAAGAGCCCGATCGACGACATCGGGATAGACCATATCGAAGGTCCGGAGCGCCATTCCTTCGCCGATGTCGCCAAGGCGTTTTCATCGCGTCTCGGCCGCCCCGTCACGGCCGAGACGATCCCTCGCGAAAAATTCGAGGAATATTATCTCGGACTTGGCTTCTCTTGGGCGGCCGCCCGTTGCTACGCGAAGATGACCGAAGTCACCATCGACACCGGCTTTGAAATGCCCGCCCGTCGCCATTGGGGCAGGATAACGCTCGATGAGCATCTTGAAGCAGTGCAGACAAAGCCTTGACGGAGCGCCCCGCAGATACACGGCGATACAAAAAGCCCCCTCTGCTGAAACATTTCCAATTCATCCCTCTGTTCAGATAGCCCCGTCGCCCGATTGCGGGTTTCAACCAATCTGACGGAAGGACAGACAGATGAGAACCATCATGATCATGGCAGCAGGCGCTCTCGTCATCGCCGGCGCAATGCAGCTGACCAAGGCCAAGGCCGAAGAGCCCATCCAGCGTACTGATCTCGTCCGGAACGACATCGATGTGCCCGGCCATGAGGCTGTCCAGGTTCGCGTCGATTTTGCCCCCGGCGCTTTGGCACCCAAGCACCATCATCCGGGTGAGGAAATTGCCTATGTCATCCAGGGCGCGCTGGAATACCAACTCGATGGCCAGAAGCCGGTAACACTGAAGGCCGGCCAGTCGTTGTTCATCCCTTCGGGCGTTGCGCATTCGGCGCGGAATGTCGGCGACGGCAAGGCTTCGGAACTCGCAACCTATATCGTCCCGAAGGGTTCGCCGCTCGTCGTGCCGGTGAAGTGATGGCAGACACAGGCCACCTCGCTCTCTGGCGGGTGGCCGGCCTGCCGGCGGAGGATCAACCCGCGACGCGGCTTTCAGCAGGTTTCCGCGACGCTGTCCGCGCTTCGATATAGCGCCTCAACGCCGCCGGTTCGTCGGTCTGGATCGTGCTGATGCCGACGTCCATCAGGCGGCCCCAGATGGCGTCGGGCTCAATAAGTGCCCTGGGATCGGTCCATTCGCCGCTTGCCGCCATATCCAGCGTATTGAACCAGATCGCCATATTGGCCTCTTCGAAGAGCCGGCGGTTCCTGGCGATCGTGTCGAGATGATCGAAGCGCAGCTCGCACATGAAGGGTTTGATTTCGGAGAGCAGCGAAAATCTTTCGCTGACGTTGCCAGCGGTGAAATAGACCATCGCCATGAAGGGCACGCCCTCGATGTCCTGGGCGCGTACCCAGTCGAGGTCTTCGCGAGTCATGACCGTTGTCTTCAGGTCGACGAAGGACGCGACACCCATCTCGCGGGCGCAGGCCGCCACTTCCGAAAACAGGTCGCGATCCTTCAGGTCGAGATCGGCGAAGATGCGCCCGCGAATGGTCTCGAATACCTGCTTCAGCGTCGGAATGCGCTGGTCGGTGGTGGCGCGGTGCTCGCCACCATTGTCTTCGCGCAGCGCAATCGCCTGCAGTTCCGCCATCGTGAAGGTCTCGGCGTCGCGGTCGATGCCGGCCATGCGAAGGAGCGTGTCGTCATGCATCAGGAAAAGCTCGCCATCGGCGCTCTTGCGCACGTCGATCTCGACAATGTCGGCGCCGACGGCGATGGCCTTTTCGATGGAGGCCAGGCTGTTTTCCGGCGCGCCGTGCCAGGCGCCGCGATGGGCGACGATGGCGCAGCTGCGGTTCTGATCGGCGATGAAGTCTTTGTAGCTCATGTTTACGTCCTTATGTGTCAGCCACGGCGGCTGGCGAGATATGATTTCAGTGCGACCGGTTCATCGGTCTGGATCAGCGAGATGCCGGCTTCGATGAGCCGGCCCCAGATGGCGTCGGGATCCTGCATGGCAGCCGTATCGGTGAAGCCGGCGAAGGCCACGGAATCGAGCGTATTGGCCCAGAGCGCCATGCCCGTCCGGCGGGCGTGGAGCGCGGCGATATCCTCGATGCGGTCGAAGCAGACTTCACAAACGGCAGGCGCAAGCTGGAACAGGAGATCCAGTTCGGCTTCAGCATGCGTAGCGCCGATCCGTGACTTGGCCATGAACAGCATGCCGTATGGGCTAACCGTCTCGCGCACCCAGGCAAGATCTTCGGGCGTTCGAAGACTGCCCCAGAAATCCACCTGGGATTCGACATCGAGATCGCGCGCGCAGGCGATGACGTCGGGGACGATGGCCCGGTCCTTCACGTCGAGATGCAGGAAGATGCGATCCCGCGTCAGGTCGAAGAGCTGCTGCAGGCTCGGCAGCCTCTCGCCGGTCATGGCGTTATTCTCGCCACCGTCGCGGTTTCTGAGAGTGAGACCTGCGAGCCGCGCCGAACTCAGCGCCTCCGGCGCCTCGTCGATGCCGGCCATGCGCTGCAGTGTCCTGTCATGCAGCAGGAAGAGGCCGCCATCCGCACTTCGGTGCACGTCGATCTCGACGACATCGCAGCCGGCCTGGATCGCCGCTTCGATGGCAACAAGGCTGTTTTCGGGAGCATCGCGCCAGATGCCGCGATGCGCCACCACTGCGCAGTCCCTGTCCGGGTCCCGCACATAGTCTGTGTAATTCATGGAGAAGTCTTTCAATGGTCGGCGAATGCGTCCGCAATGGCGCGCCCCGTCTCGCCGTCAAACAGGTGCAACCGGGATCGTGGGAAGGTGAAGGAAAGCTCGGCGGCGGGATTGGTATCCGCGCCGAAGGGTGTGGCGATGCGGATGGAGGTGCCGGCGAGATCGGCTGATAGCACCGCATGCGAGCCGAGATCTTCGAAATGCCTGAGCCGGCCCTTGATCGTGCCGTCCGCTGCGACGGCGATATCCTCCGGGCGGATGCCGAGCTGGAAATTGCCTGATTTGTGGTATCCCGCAACCGCCTGCCCGTCCGCCAGGCGCAGCACAGAGCCGTCGCTCTTCACCGGCAGAATGTTCATGGGCGGCGCGCCGATGAACTTTGCGACGAAGACCGAGGCCGGGCGATGATAGATCGCCTTCGGCGTATCGAACTGCTCGACGCTGCCCTTGTTGAGGATCAGGATCCTGTCCGCAAGCGTCATCGCCTCCACCTGGTCATGAGTGACGAAGACGGTTGTCGCTCCGATGCGGCGGTGCAGATCGGCAAGTTCGACGCGCATATCGTGGCGCAGCTGCGCATCGAGGTTGGAAAGCGGCTCGTCGAAGAGCAGTACGCCGGGCTCGCGCACGATTGCCCGGCCGATCGCCACGCGCTGGCGCTGCCCGCCGGAGAGCTGCCCCGGCTTGCGGTCGAGATAGGCGGCAAGCCCGAGCATTTCGGCGACAGCGCCGACCCGCTCCTGACGCTCGGCTTTCGGCAGGCCGGCGACCCTCAGGCTATAGGCCATGTTCTGGAACACGGTCATATGCGGATAGAGCGCATAATTCTGGAACACCATGGCGCAGCCGCGCTGCTTCGGCTCCAGGCCCTGTACCTCGCGATTGCCGAACAGGATCTTGCCGCCGCTGACGGCTTCGAGCCCGGCGATCATCTGCAGCAGCGTCGACTTCCCGCAGCCGGAAGGCCCGAGCACGACGGTGAATTCGCCGGCGCGAAGCTCGACATCGAGCGGCGGAATGACGGTTGATTTCGTGTCGTATGCCTTGGTGACGCCTGTGAGCGTGATGTTGGTGGCCGCGGTGCGGATGGCAGTATCGATGGCGTTCACGTCATTTCTCCGAAAGAACAAGGCCTTGCACGAGGTAGCGCTGCAGCAGCGCAATCATCGCAAGGGGTATGACCGAGACGACCACGACACCGGCCATGATCATCGGAAAATCAGGGATTTCGCCTTCCATGTCGGGCGCCAGCCGCGCCAGACCTACGACGGCGGTGGTCATCTCGGGCTTGGAGGCGGCAACCAGCGGCCACAGATACTGCGTCCAGCCGCTGAGGAAGGTCAGCACGAAGAGTGCGGCAAAGCTGCTGAGCGAGATCGGCAGCAGGATATGGAAGAGAAAGCGGATCGGCCCTGCCCCATCCATGCGCGCCGCCTTGAAGAGATCGGCGGGAAGCGTGCGGAAGAACTGCCGGAACAGGAAGGTGCCGGTGCCATGCGCAACCAGTGGTGCGACGAGGCCGAAATGCGTGTCGAGCACGCTGAGTTCCAGATGAACAGGCGCGCCGAACAGGCTTTCGATCAGCGCATTGGTGCCGGTCAGATCCAGAAGTGCGTTCAGCGGCGAAAAGATATTGGCCGCCACCTGATAGGTGGTGATGACGCGGATCTCGATCGGCAGCATGATCGTCGCGAGGATCGCCGCAAAGGCGATGCCGGCCCAACGGATGCGGAAACAGACGAGCGCATAGGCCGTGAGGAAGGACAGCGCGCAGGTGAAGAAGGCATCATAAAGCGCCACCAGCATGCTGTTCAGCATCTGGATCGGGATGCGCGTCTCGGTGAAGACGCGCGTCACATTGGCGATGAAATGATCGCCGGGATACCAGGCAAGCCCGTTGCGCAGCAGGAATTCGTAAGGTTGCGAGGCATTGGCGAGCGTCAGGTAGAGCGGCCCGAGAATGAAGACGATACCGACGAGCAGAATGGCGCTGGCGGCGAAATTCAGCGAGCGAGCATTTTCGATCATGGCCGGCCCTTACCGTTCGTAATTGATGCTGCGGCCGAGAAGCAGGAACTGCGCGGCTGTGAGGATGACGACGAAGACCATCAGGATGGCCGTCTGGGTGGAAGCACCGGAGAGATCGTAACCACTGAAACCATCGGTATAGATCTTGTAGACGAGCAGGTTGGTGGCCCCGCCCGGCCCGCCCTTGGTGATCGTGTCGATCAGCGCGAAGGCGGAGGTGACGCTTTCGGTAAATTCCAGCACCAGCGTCAGGAAGAGTTGCGGCATGATCAGCGGCAGCTGCACATCGAAGATGCGCCGCCAGGGTCCTGCGCCATCCATGGCGGCCGCCTGATACATCGTGCGCGGAATGGACTGCAGCCCGGCGAGAAGGATGACGAAATTGAAGGGAATGCCGCTCCAGACATGCGCGACGATGAGTGTGATGAAGGCATCCGTTCCATCGAGCCCCGGTGCCCAGGCGCCCGGGAAGAAATGGTTGATCGGCGCCAGAATGCCGACGAACGGGTTGAAGATGAAGGCGAAGACAACGCCGATCGAGGCGCCTGCGACCCCCTTCGGCCAGACGAGCACGTTGCGGGCCGTCATCGACAGGCGGATTTTCCGGTCGGCTGCCACCGCCAGGATCAGCGGCAGAGCGACCGCGAGCGACGAGGCGACCACCATGAAGACGACGGTGCGCCAGCCGGCATTCCAGAATTCCGGATCGGCAAGCACGCGGCGGAAATTGTCCCAACCGACGAATTCCGACCCGCCGCCGAACGGCCTTTCCAGGAAGAAGGACCAGTAGAAGGCCTGGATGATCGGCGCGTAGAAGAAGATGAGGATCAGCAGCAGCAAGGGTGCGGCTAGCAAAGCCGGCAGCCAGCGATGGCTGAAAAGCGAGGATTCCGACGTCATCACGCATGTCCATTTCGAGAAAAACCGGTGCGGCGACGGGTGCGCTGCACCGGTCAAGGATCAGGGCAGCTTTGCCGTCTTGTAGGTCTGCTCGAAGCGGCGCAGCAGCTCGTCGCCACGCTTCTTGGCACTGTCGAGCGATGCCTGTGCGGTCTGCGTACCGGCAAACGCCTTCTGCGTTTCTTCGATTAGGATCGAGCGGAACTGCACGTAGAAGCCGAGGCGGATGCCGCGGGTGTCGGGGGTGCCGGGCTCGTTCATGGATTCGATGCCGACGCCCGCCGTCGCATATTTGGTGGTGCCGGCATCAGGGCTCTTGGCGATGGCATCGAGCACGTCGTTGGTGACGGGTACGTAGCCGGTGGAAGCCGTCATGAACATCTGCTGTTCGGGCTTGCGCAGGAAGTCGAGGAAGGTCTTGGCGCCATCGATCTCGGCCTGGTCATGGCCCTTCATGATGTAGATGGAGGCGCCGCCGACGAAGGTGTTGTGGCGCTCGTAGCCCTTGTACATCGGCGTCAAGCTGACGGAGAGCTCGTACTTGCCGGCAAAGGCCTTGGACGAGTCCGTGTAGGAGCCGGAGGAATTTTCCATCATGGCGCATTCGCCGGAATTGAAGGCGGCGGTGTAATTGCCGGCCTTGGTGTCGCTGGCGATCTTCACCAGGCCTTCCTTGCGCCAGCCGATCAGGTTCTGCAGATGCTTGGCAAAGAAAGTGGTATTGAAGACATATTCGGCATCGAGACCGTCATAGCCATTGTGTTTGGAAGCGATCGGCAGGCCGTGACGGGCGGAGAACTGCTCGAACATCGACCACGGCTCGGCGTTGGTGACATAAGGGCACTCGTTGCCGGCAGCCTTCAGCTTGCGGGCAGCCTCGATAATGTCTTCCCAGGTCTTCGGCATCTCGGTGACGCCGGCTTTCTCGAGCTCGGTCTTGTTGACGTAGAAGAGCAGCGTCGAAGCGTTATAGGGCTGCGAATAGAGCTTGCCGGCAGACGTTTCGTAATAGGAGCGCGCGCCCTTGATGTAATTGTTCCAGTTGACATCGGGCAGCACGTCCTGAACCGGAACGACGGCATCCGACAGAAGCAGGTCGAGCGTGCCGGCATCGAAGAACTGGATCAGCACCGGATGTTTGTTGGAGCGGTAGGCGGCAATCGCCTTCTGCATGGAGACTTCATAGCTGCCCTGCCCGACGCAGGTGACGTGATTGGCCGACTGCGACGCGTTGAAGGCGTCGCATTGCGCCAGGATCGCCTTTTCGACGCTTCCCGTATTGCCGTACCAGAATTCGAAATTGGCAGCTTGCGCAGAAGAACACGCAGCCGTCATCAGGGCGGCCGCAGCCACCAGAATGGAAATCTTCATTTTGCCCTCGCCTGAATTTGAGACCCGCCGGATCGGCGTCCGGATCGTGAACGGTCGGATTAGTACACTTTGTGTGTAACAATTCGATGACGTGGTCCCGCTTGATTGAGAGCGTAAAGCCCGGTATGCAGGCACCTGCGGTTGCTATTTGTGTTTCAGTTACACTTTTGTAGTATATTCGAGGTGCGTGATGCCTTATTCTCCCGAACCATTGATTGCTTCACGCTTCCGGCGTCCGGGAGAAGAAATCGTCGTCTCCCCGAACGAGCGCAGCCTGCTCAAACTCATCTGGCGCAATCCCGGCCTGTCACGATCCGAGATCACCGGCCATACGGACCTGACGCAGCAGTCGGTCCATCGCATCATCGACCAGCTCGTCGAGCGCGGCATCGTTTCGCTGGGGTCTCCCAAGCCCGGCCTTGGCCGCGGCCAGCCGAGCCCCATGCTCAGGCTCAACGGCCGCCATGCCTATTCGGTCGGTATTTCCGTCAATTCCGACGTGGTCGACATCTGCCTGGTGGACCTGTCAGGCAATGTGCTCGGCGAAAGCGACATCTCGCTGAGGGAGCTGGGCATGAACCAGGCGCTGGATCGCGTGCGCGAACGCATTGCCGAACTGCAGCAGCTGAACGGCCTCGACGACGAGACCTTCTTCGGCATCGGCTTCGGCATTGCCGGCGCTCTGATATCAGGGACAAAATACAATGCCTCGATGCCGCTGCATGAGTGGTCGCTGATCGAGCTCGGACCGCTTCTGAGCGATCTCTTCAAAAAGCCCGTCTGGCTCCTGAACGGCGGCAGCGCCGGCGCCGTCGCCGAGGCGATGTTCGGCGCCGGCCGCTTCATCAAGCACTTCGCCTATCTCAGCTTCAATTACGGCTTCGGCGGCGGCCTGATCAACGACGGCGAACTCCTGGCCGGCGGCAACGGCAATGCCGGCGAATTCTCAGGGATGTATGACAACGAAGAGACTCTCCGCCGCCCCGCCCTGCAGCTGCTTCTGGAGAAGCTCAAGCGCCACAATATCGATGTGCCGTCGATCCCGTATCTGCGCAAGAATTTCGATCCGAAATGGCCGGGCGTGGTGGAATGGGTCGAGGAGATCACGCCCGCCTATAACCGTCTCGTCAACGCCATCTGGGCGATCTACGACCCGCAGGCGATCGTCTTCGGCGGCCAGGTGCCACCGGGACTGGCGCAGATGCTGAGCGAACGCACCGAACTTTTCGGCCGCCCGCGCTATGGCGTCGCCCGCCCACATCCCAAACTCATCGTGTCAGACATATCGGGCGACGCCGCTGCCATGGGCTCGGCGATCGTCCCCTTCAAATCGACGTTTTACTGACGGCTCGCGGGCCTACCGATCTGACGGCGGGTGCTCGTTTTCGTCGTAGAGCCGGACACCCTGGACCCGTGGCAGCCAGGGTTCGCGGCGGATGGTCCAGACCTCGACCATGGGCCTGATATCGTTGGGTGCCTGATCCAGGGTGCCGATGAAGACTTCGACGGCATCATCCAGCATGAAGAACAGCCGCGAGCCGCAGATCGGGCAGAACGACCGTTTGTCGTAGGTGCTGATCTCGCCGTCCATCTTGAACTTCGAGCGATGCCAGTTCGCCGTTGCCGAAAAGATGGAACCGGTCAGCTTCCGGCATTTGGTGCAGTGGCAGAGCCCGGATTGATATGGCTCGCCTCCGACTTCGTACCTGACTGCGCCGCACGCGCAGCCACCGGTTCTCACGCTTTCCATCGCCATCGCGTCCTCCATGCCATCGCTTCAAGACAGCACAGGATAGCTTACAATGACTGGAAAGCAGCCATGCCGGCCTTCAGCTAATACCGAAGCGACATGGCCGCCGGTCAAAGCCCGACGCGACGCATGTGCTCGTCGGGATAGCGCGCACCCTGGATTTTGATATCGGACGTTTCGATTTCCTTGAGATCAGCAGGCGTCAACTGAACGCTCAGCGATCCGATATTCTCCTCGAAGCGCTCTAGCCTGCGGGTGCCGAACAGGGGAACGATCCAGGGCTTCTGCGCGAGCAGCCAGGCGAGCGCCACTTGCGCAGGCGTTGCATGGTGTTTCTCGCCGATACGCCGGATGAGATCGACCAGCCCCAGATTGGCTTCACGCGCCTCCCGCGCAAAACGCGGAATGTTGTTGCGCATGTCCGATTTATCGAGTTCAGTCCCGGTGTCTATTTTCCCGGTCAGGAAGCCCTTGCCTAGCGGGCTGAACGGCACCAGGCCGATACCGAGTTCTTCGAGTGTCGGGATCACCTCGGCTTCGGGCTCACGGGTCCAGAGCGAATATTCGCTCTGGAGTGCTGCGACCGGCTGCACGGCATGGGCGCGGCGAATGGAGCCGGCCCCGGCTTCCGAAAGGCCGAACCAGCGCACCTTCCCCTCGCCGATCAGATCTTTCACGACGCCCGCGACATCCTCCATCGGTACATCGGGATCGACCCGATGCTGGTAGAGCAGATCGATATGATCCGTGCGAAGACGCTTGAGGCTGCCTTCGACGGCACGGCGGATATGATCCGGCTTGCTGTTGACGCCGCCATGATTGACGCCGGTAACAGGATCGACATCCCAGCCGAACTTCGTCGCGATCTTGACCTCGTCGCGCAGCGGCTCCAGTGCTTCGCCAACCATCTCCTCATTGGTGAAGGGGCCGTAGACTTCGGCCGTGTCGAAGAAGTCCATCCCGCGCTCGACTGCGCTGCGCATGAGCGAGATCATGTCGGCCCTGTCGGGCAGTTCGCGGGCTTTTCCATATCCCATGGCGCCGAGCGACAGCGCCGAGACTTCAAGGCCTTGTCCGAGTTTGCGCTTCTGCATTTTGATGCTCCCTTTTTGTCGACGCCGTCAGTTTTGGCGGCTGGCGAAAACGTCCTTGACGACGGGCATGGCCGAGAAGACGCAGGGCCAGCCGCAATAGAATGCAAGCTGTGTCAGCGCTTCGGACGCCTGCTCGCGGGTTAGGCCGTTATCCATGGCGCGGCCGAGATGATAGGTGATCTGCGCCACCTGCCCTGTCGCTATGAGCGCGCTAACCGTCACCAGGCTTCTGTCGCGCGGAGCGAGATCCGGTCGCAGCCACAGGTTCTTGAACAGGAGTTCGCCGGTGTAATGGACGACGCCGGCTGAGATCTCGCCGAAATTGGCCCCAACGGCGGCGGCACGCCTGGATTCGCTTGGCTCATCGAGCGGCAGAAGCTCAGGCGCTGCCGCCGGCAACTGGTGAGCGCCGATGCCGCGCTCGGCGAAGATATCCCTGACGATCCCCACTGCAAAATAGGCGTTGGGCCAGCCGCAATAAAAGGCGAGATGCGTGATGATCTCGGATATCTCGGCAGGCAGGACACCGTTGTCGAGAGCGAGCTTGACGTAATGCGGCATCGAAATGGTCTGGTTGCGGGCAATCAGCGCCGCGAGGGTGATGACGCAGCGATCCCTCGCCGTCAGCATGGGCCGTTTCCACAGGTCGCCGACAACGGCCTTCTCGGTATAATCAGCCAATGCGGGCGAGACACTCCTGATATCGCCGAGGCTGAGCGTCTGGTGCAAGGTATGAGAGTTCGGCATTGCTTCGTCCATTCGGTCTATGAGTTGCGAACCGCTTCCACGCGGATCGTGGCGGCCCGCGCCCGTGCACCGATCATCGGATCGAGGTAGCGGTTTCCGGCATATTTCGCCCTGTAGGCATCATCGATCCTGTCGTTGGTCGCCGCATCGGCAACGGGTTCAAACGTGACGTCCGCCGTCATGCCTGCGGCAGTGATGCGCCCGGCTTTCTGCTTCAGCGCCGCCTGATACCAGCGCGAAGCCTGGCCATTGTAACCACGCACGAACAGGGCGCCGTCGACGACGACGGACCAGATCCATTTCGGGGTGCCATAGGTGACGCCGTCATCGCGGAAAGGGGAATTATGCAGATCATCGGAGGCGGCGATGCGCGCCAGTTCGTCTTTTGACCATGCCATGATCGAGGCTCCGTCCATTGCCGGCAGACTGGTGTCATTGCCCGACACCATAGACCCTGCCTTTTGTTTCGATTAGACGCTAATATGAGATTGGACTTATATCGGAGGTCAATAAATGCGGCGCGAAGACCTGGGCGATCTCATGGCGTTTCTCGCGGTTGCCGAGGAGCAGAGCTTTACCAAGGCGGCTGCCCGTCTCGGAACATCGCAGTCGTCGCTCAGCCTCATCATTCGCCGGCTGGAGGAACGGTTGGGCGTTCGCCTGCTGACCCGCACGACGCGCAGCCTCGCGCCGACGACGGCAGGCGAACAACTGCTGGCGACGCTCAGCCCGGCATTCGGCAGCATCGACGCGCAACTGTCGGCGCTGAGCGAATACCGGGAAAAGCCTGCGGGAAGTTTCAGGATAACCGCGGGCGAACATGCGATCGACACGCTTCTGTGGCCCAAGCTGTCCAAATTCCTGGCCGACTATCCCGACATCAAGGTCGAGCTGATCGCAGATCTGGCGTTGACGGATATTGTCGCGGAGCGCTTCGACGCCGGCGTCCGGCTTGGCGACCAGGTGGAAAAGGACATGATCGCCGTTCGCATCGGGCCGCTGGCGCGAATGATCGTCGTGGGTGCTCCGTCATATCTGGCAGAAAGACCGGCGCCCGCCTCGCCGCAGGAACTGACGGCGCATCGATGCATCAACATACGCCTGCCAACCTATGGCGGCTTCTATCCCTGGGAATTCGAACGTGACGGACATGAGATGCGCGTCAGGGTCGATGGGCAGGTCGCGTTCAATGGCGTGCCGCAGATGATCAGGGCGGCACTCGATGGTTACGGCTTGGCCTTTGTCCACGAAGACGTCGTCAGGCAATATCTGGACAGTGGGCGCCTCGTGCAGGTGCTGGACGAATGGTCCCCACCCTTTCCCGGCTATCATCTCTACTACCCGTCAAGGCGGCATCCCTCGCCGGCCTTCACGATGCTGGTTGAGGCATTGAAATTTCATCCCGCGGAAAATGCCTGAGGCCGCGCTTGTCTGAATTCGCGCCGGATGATACCACATCCCGCATGGACAGAACCGCAATCAGCACCTTTGTGATGATGATGCCGCGCTCATAGCGTGGCGGGTTTCGTGCGTCCAGAATGCACCAGCGACCGCCCTCGAGGCGGTCTTTTCATTTGGCGATCCGTCTCGCGGGGCAACCAGCCTTCGAAAGGATCAACCGATGAACAAGACCTATATCACCACCTCGATCCCCTATGTGAACGCCGCCCCGCATGTGGGCTTTGCGCTCGAACTCCTGCAGACCGATGCCTATGCGCGCCATTTCCGCCTGCTCGGCCGCGATGTGCGGTTCCAGTGCGGTACCGATGACAACAGCCTGAAGAATGTCCGCTCGGCGGAAGCCGCCGGCCTGCCCGTGGCGGATTTCGTCAACGCCAATGCCGACCGCTTCGAGCAGCTCGGGACACGGCTCGACATCTCCAACGACGAATTCGTGCGTACCTCGCGCGATCCAAGGCATATCGCCTGCGTGCACGCCTTGTGGAACGCCTGCGCCGACAATGGTGACCTCTATCGCAAGGCCTATGAGGGCCTCTATTGCGTCGGCTGCGAGCAGTTCTACGAGGCGTCGGAATTCACTGACGGGCGTTGCCCGGAGCATGGCATCCCGCTTGAACTCGTCCGGGAGGAGAACTGGTTCTTCCGCCTCTCGCGCTATGGCGACCGTATCCTGCAACTGATCGAGACCGGTGAACTCAGCATCGTTCCGGCCCACCGGCGCAACGAGGTGCTGGCGCTGCTGCGTCGAGGCCTTGACGATATCAGCGTCTCGCGCAGCGCAGAGCGGGCGCGCGGTTGGGGCGTTCCCGTGCCTGATAGCGATGAAGTCGTCTATGTCTGGTTCGATGCGCTGGCCAACTACCTGACAGGGCTCGGCTACGGCACCTATGAGGAGCTCTTCAATCGCTATTGGACCGCCAGCGGTGCGCGCATCCACGTCGTCGGCAAGGGTATCTCGAAATTCCATACCATCTACTGGCCGGCCATCCTGCTCTCGGCAGGCCTGCCGCCGCCATCGTCGATCCTGGTGCATGGCTATGTGACGGTCGACGGCAGAAAGATTGGCAAATCCGCCGGCAATGGCATCGACCCCAACAGCGTCGTCGACGCCTACGGCACGCCGGATGCGCTGCGCTATTACCTGCTCCGGCATATCCGCTCCGGTGACGATGGCGACTTCTCGGCCGAGCGTCTGGAAGCCGCATGGACAGGAGAGCTTGGCGGCCAGCTCGGCAATCTCGCCAACCGGGTGCTGGCACTTGTCTCTTCAGCTTTCGCCGGGATCGTTCCGCCGTTGCAGGAGAGTGATTTCACGCAAGAAGCGGCACGGCTTCCTGCGAAAGTGGCCGAGGCCTTCGATGCTTATGAGCTGCATGTCGGCCTTGCGGATATCTTCGCCTTTGTCGGCGAGGCGAACCGGCGTTTTGCCAAACGCGCTCCCTGGGCGGATGCGAAGGCGCTGCTTGGCGATCTCACTGCTGTGGAGCGGCAGGCGGCGGTTGATCGTCTCGGGGGCTGCCTTGCCGAGCAGGTCTATGGACTGGCGATAGTTGCTCGCTGCCTCCTGCCCTTCCTGCCGCGATCAGCGGAGGCACTGCATTCAAGACTTGGGATTGAGGTGCCTAATATCTATGAGACGCCGCTTGTCGTTGACGGGGTCAGGACGGTGTCGGACGCCGTGCTGTTTCCGAGAAGAGTGGCGGCTTAGGTGCCGAGGAACGCCTGTTGCTTTTTAGAATGTGCGGCCCCCTCACCCTAACCCTCTCCCCGCTGGGTAGAGGGGACGAGGCCTACGATGCCTTTGAGAATGCGGAGACGGTCGCGGCATCCCCTTCTCTCCAGAGGGGAAAAGGTGCCGGCAGGCGGATGAGGGGGCCGCTCATGCTGACAATCAACTAAGGTTGGTGAGGACGTCACTTCCCGGCGCGCCCTCACCTCACCACATCGTCTTGGCAGCCCGCGCCGGCCATTCCCGATCATAAGTCTCGTGGTCGAAATCCGCCACCGCATCCTTCAGCATCTGGCCGGGCGTCGGCAAATTCGTGGTATCGATGAAGCGCTCGGCGTTCCACAGTTCGGCGCGCATCACGGCACGCGCACACTGGAAATAGACCTCGACGATGCTGATGACGATAACCGTGCGCGGATGTTTGCCGTCCATCTCGAAACTCGCAAGCAGCGCCTCGTCATTGGACACTACGCCGCGGCCGTTGATGCGCATCACGGTATTCGAGCCGGGAATGAGGAACATCAGCGACAGGCGTGGATCGCGCACGATGTTGGAAAGCGAATCGACGCGGTTGTTGCCGCGCCAGTCAGGAAGGTGCAGTGTCGTGTCGTCAATGATGCGCACCACGCCGCCGATATCGCCGCGCGGCGAGCAGTCGAGCCCTTCCGGGCCAACGGTCGCGAGCGCCGTAAAGGGCGAGATCTCGATCATATGCCGATAGAGCGGTGTCAGCCGTTTCGTCACCTTGTCGACGGATGCCTGCGACAGGCCCGCACCATAGATTTCGTTGAGCTCTTCGATACTGCTGATGATCTTCATCGCTACCCCGTCCTGTTGGCGGTCGCCTGCCCCGCGACCGGCCGGACGCTACACCGATGCGCGACGCGCCGGAAGCTCAAAAATCGGAATGATCTCAGCAGGTTTCTTGATGTCTCCCTCAGCCAGAAACGCCGCGACTTCGTCAAGAACTGGGGCGGCCGAGATGATGCGCCGGTGGCCAAAACCGTTCGCCCAGGACAGCCGCACCTGCCCGCCTGAGGCCGCATAACGCCGCGCATGGGCGGCACCGACTTCCTTGTCGTCCTCGGCATGGATCACCAGCACGGGCTTGCCGATGCTTGCGGCCGTTTTTCCCGCGTCGAAATCCTCAAGTCTGCGACCGGTGACACGCTGCACGACATCCTCGAGCGCGGCCTGCGCGGCCGGCTTCAGCCGCAGCATCCGGCCGAAATCGGTAAACAGCCAATGCATTTCACTGGGCGAGCCGATCAGCACCATGCGCTCGGTCGAGACGGGTTTTACGTCAGGCAGTATGGCGGAAGCCGAGACCATGAGCGCAGCACCACCGAAGGAATGGCCGATGATGGCATCGAAGCGGCCGAAACGCGCTTCCGCAGCAGCAATCGCCTTGACCGCCAGCCCCATATGGAGGAAGCGTCCGCCAGCGCGACCGTGGCCGGGAAAATCGAGCGCGATCACTTCCGCGCCGGTATCCGCCAGAATCGTTACCAGATCGGCCATATAGGCCATGCCGGAGCCCCAGCCATGGGTCACGAGGTAACGCTTGCGCCGGCCGAGCGCCCCGCCATTCAGCCGGTAGGCATGGGCGCGCTTACCCTCGACCGGCAGCAGGAAGCGTTCCGCGCCCGCAAGCCTGGCAACACCTGCCGCATGCGCCGCCTTCGCCTTCTCGCCTTTCGGCTTGACGGATGGCGTTCGGCAGAACAGCCGGAAGGCTGCCTCGCCGGCAAGACGCGGAGAAACGGATTGCATGAGCGAAAATCCGAGGCGGGTGACCTCAAGCGCAAATTTTGCCATGATGGGATTCCGATAATGTTCAACAATGAACAATAAAGTACAACGATGAACAAAAATCAATCCCTTCCCTGGGATCATCCGCGTTTTCGCAGCTGGATCGCGGTGGCTCGCGCCTGCCAGCTCATGCAACAATCCCTTGCGCGCTCGTTATCCGATCTCGATATCAAGCCGCCGCATCTCGATATTCTCGTCAATCTCTACCGCTTCGAAGGCATTTCGCAGCAGGAGCTGGCCCGCAAGCTGCTCGTCGGCCGCTCCAATATGAGCATGCTCCTGCCGCAGATGGAAAAACGCGGCCTGATCCTGCGCCGCGACGACGAGCGCGACAAGCGCGTGCTGCGCCTGCACTTGACATCAGAAGGCCGCAAGCTGACCGAACAGGCCATGGCGATCCAGACCGGCCTCATCGAGCGCACGCTCTCTGCCGAGCCGATCGAGCAATGCATGGCAACCGCCGACTCGATGGAGCGCATCATCGGCGTGCTGCTGCAGGATTTGCGGGACGAGGATTAGGTCAGTGCAGTACCGGCCCCGCCGGCGCCCGCGTCAGCGACTTGTATTCCCACGCTGCCACGACGATCAGCACCAGTGCTGCCAGAATGCCCATCACATAGACCTGCATGAAGGGCGCCAGGAATGCGCAGAGGATCAGGATCACGATTCCGGCGAGATGCGAGAGCGGCAGGCGGCCGCTGGTGGCGCCCTTGAACCAGAGATTGCCGATCAGGAAGAGGCCGGAGCCCCCGAGCACGGAGGCCGCGATGGCGAGATTGCCCGCCTCATGCGGATGCTCGAACATGAATTCCACCGCCACCGCATGCACGATGATGCCTGCCAGGATCGGGATATGCGCATAGGTGAAGGCCTGCCGCGCTAAGCTCCCCGGCGTATCCTCATGCTCGATGCGATGCGCCGCCCGCTCATGGCCGAAGCGGAAATAGAGCCACCACATGGCAACCGTGCCGATGAAGCCGATCAGGAAGACCACCCCGGTCATGACCGAGAATTCCATTTCAGAAAAGGTACGGCCGGAAACGAGGATCGCTTCGCCGAGGCAGATGATGATGAAAAGCGCGCAACGCTCTGCCATATGGGCGCCGGAAACGTCCCACTCCTCCGTCTTGGATTTGCCGAGGCCGGGCACCGCAAAGCCGAGAGCCGGCCCGGAATATTCGATCAAGAGCGCGATCACCCAGCAGATCAGCCGCGCTTCATGCTCCAGAAGCCCGCCGGCGATCCAGAACACGCCGGCAACGGCAAGGTAAGTGGTGATACGCACGAAGTTGATCGTGGCCGAACGGCCCGCAGCCTGCATCGCATAGGTGGTGAAGATTGAGCGACCGACCTGCATCAGCACATAGGCTGAGGCGAACAGCAGACCCTTCTCGCCGAAGGCTTCGGGAATGGAGGCCGAAAGCACGAGGCCGAGCAGCATCAGCACGATCAGCATGCTGCGCACCGGCATGCGCTCCGGATCAAGCCAGTTCGTCACCCAGGCGGTGAAGATCCACACCCACCAGACCGCAAACATCATCAGCGCTGCTTCGGCAGCCCCAAGCGGGGTGTAATGGGCAAAGAGCGCGTGCGATAATTGCGAGATGGAAAAGACGAAAACGAGATCGAAGAAGAGTTCCAGGAATGTGACCCTGCTGCCGGTATGCCCGTGGGCTCGCAGCCAGCTCTTTTTATGTGTTTCCGTCATGTGCCCCCTCGTCTGCCCCTAAGTTTATCGCGATCAGCGTGGCTTTTCCGCTACGTCCCGGCTCATTCCCTTGGCCGCGAGCTCTTCCTCATAGGCCGAGAAAAGCTCGAAGCCGCGTTCGCCGAGTTCGCGGAGATAAGTCCATGTGTAGATGCCGGTATCGTGCATGTCGTCGAAGCCGATGCGCACGGCATAATTGCCTGTCGGGATCATTGAGATGATGGCGACATTGCGCTTGCCCGGCACCGTGACCTTCTGCCCCGGCCCATGCCCCTGAACCTCGGCCGAGGGCGACAGCACGCGCAGAAGCTCGGCCGAGAGATCGAAGCTCTGCCCGTCATTGAAGCTTACCACCAGCCTCTGGCGGTCTTTCGAAACCCGGAGTTCGCTGGGCCAGATATCGCTCATCACTATGTCCTCTTCTTCTGCGAGGAGTAGGCGCTGATCTTTTTCGGCGCAAGCGCAATTTGCCGTGGCGCCGAAAGCTGTTTCCCTTGACGCCACAATAGCATATGCCCACATTAAGGAGAGTACGGAGATTGACGTGAACACCATAGCCGGAACGATAGGCAATGCCTCTCCGCTGGTAGCAGATGCAGCGCCGATGATCGACCCCTTCGGGCGTGCAATCACCTATCTACGCGTTTCCGTCACCGACCGCTGCGACTTCCGCTGCACCTATTGCATGGCGGAAAACATGACCTTCCTGCCGAAGAAGGACCTCTTGACGCTGGAGGAGCTCGACCGGCTCTGTTCCGCCTTCATCGCCAAGGGCGTGCGCAAGATCCGCTTGACCGGTGGCGAGCCGCTGGTACGCAAGAACATCATGCATCTGGTGCGCCAGCTTGGCCGCCAGGTCGGCTCCGGTCTCGATGAGTTGACGATCACCACAAATGGTTCCCAGCTCGCCCGCCATGCCGAAGAACTCTATGACTGCGGCGTGCGCCGCATCAATGTTTCCCTCGACACGCTAGATCCGGAAAAATTCCGAAAAATCACCCGCTGGGGCGATTTCGCCAAGGTCATGGAAGGCATCGATGCCGCCCAGAAGGCCGGGCTGAAGATCAAGCTCAATGCCGTGGCGCTGAAGGATTTCAATGAAGTGGAAATGCCCGACATGCTGCGCTTCGCGCATGGCCGAGGCATGGATCTGACCGTCATCGAAACCATGCCGATGGGCGAGATCGAAGAAGATCGCACCGACCAGTACCTGCCGCTCTCAAAACTGCGCGCAGATCTGGAGCAACAGTTCACCTTCACCGATATCGATTACCAGACCGGCGGTCCTGCCCGCTATGTCCGGGTTTCGGAGACCGGCGGCCGCCTCGGCTTCATCACGCCCCTCACCCATAATTTCTGCGAGAGCTGCAACCGCGTGCGGCTCACCTGCACCGGCACGCTCTATATGTGCCTCGGCCAGAACGACGCCGCCGACCTGCGCGCGGCCCTTCGCGCCACCGAGGACGACAGCCTGCTCCATGCGGCCATCGACGAGGCGATCACCCGCAAGCCCAAGGGCCACGATTTCATCATCGACCGCACGCATAAGCGTCCGGCCGTCGCCCGGCATATGAGTGTCACCGGGGGGTGAGATCCGGTAACACGAAGCGGCAGCAATCGATCCAGTGAATCGGGTCCAGCGTCGAACGCCAGGAGCCATGCGAAGGGCCGGCAAGGCGCGGCATGGCGCCCTCCCTTCAGCCAGCGAGCACCTGATCTTGCAGTGAACCACAAGGCACGCTCATATGGCATGACTGTGTGAACATGGAATCGCCGAATGCCCACTGACACCAGCCCAAAACGTTATCCCGAAATGCAGGGTAAGGTCGCCCTCATCACCGGCGGATCATCCGGCATCGGCCTTGCGACCGCACAGGCTTTCGCCCGCGAAGGCGCAACGCTCGTCATCGCCAGTCGCAACCAAAAACGGGCAAAACAGGCACTTGCCAGCCTGCCGGATGGCAGCGCCAGCTGGGTTGAATGCGACGTGGCCGATGGCAAGTCTGTAGAAAGGCTGATCTCCGGCATCGTCAAGCAACATGGGCGGATCGACTACGCCTTCAACAATGGCGGCAGCGGCGGACGCGGCGCACCGGTCGGAACCCTCGGCGAGGATGCCTGGCGCAAGACCATCGACGGCTACCTGACCTCGGCCTTCCTCTGCATGCGCTATCAGATCCCGGCCATGCAAAAGGACGGCCGCGGTGTCATCGTCAACAACTCATCCGTTGATGGTCTGCGCGGCTATCCCTTTCCGGGTGGTGCGGCCTATGCGGCCGCAAAACACGGCGTCATTGGGCTGACGAAGAGTGCCGCACTCGAATATGCTCGCGAGGGTATCCGCATTACCGCGATCTGTCCCGGCTGGGTCGGCACCCCGCCCGTCGAATCCTCTATGAAAAAGAGCGCCGATATCGCGACCGCCATCATCGCCCAGACGCCGATCGGCAGGGTCGCCACGCCGCAGGAGATCGCAGAGGGCGTGCTGTGGCTCTGCTCGGATGCCTCGTCCTTCATGCTGGGAAGTCCGCTGGTGCTGGATGGCGGCTATATGAGTTGAGAGACTGTGTTTCGCCGCACGAGAGAATAGGAGGAGGCTATCCGGTGGCGGGACATCGTTATCGATATTCACTGCCCCCACGCCCTTCCTTTGCCAAGTGGAGCATGAATGACTGACGGCAACGATATTCCAATGAATGAGATGCGCCGCACCGACAGGCTGCTGCTGCGCCCACCGACCATAGAGGATCTTCATTTTCTGACGGAGCTGTTCGCAAGGCCTGAACTGGTCGCACACCGGCCCGTGCCTCGGCCGGACAGCCCCGAAGAAAGCGCCGCACGACTGGCGAAGGACATGGCGCATTGGAAGCAACACAGCTTCGGCCGCTTTGCAGTCATCGCCAATGGTGAGCTGATCGGCTTTGGCGGGGTCACCGTGTCGAATGAGTTCGAGGGTCTCAACCTCTCCTATCATCTCGATCCCCGAAGCTGGGGACATGGTTACGCAACCGAACTCGTTCGCGGCATATTGGCCTTTGCCGTTGAAGAGCTGGGTGCCCGCCGGATTATCGGGCTGGTGCGCCCGGCCAATCCCGCATCCCGCCGCGTTCTCGAGAAATGCGGCTTCGGCTTCGAAGGGCAGGTCATGCTCCACGGTGCGCCGACGAACCTTTACAGCCTTCTATCCTGAAACTTTGGAAGAGCCCCTCTACGCCTGGCATTGCCTTACTCGAGGATAGGCACATGCGGCGCCGCCGACCGCGGCAAAACTCCGGTCAGCCGCGGATCATCCGTGACCTCGATCATGAAAGCATAGGGTTTGAAACCGGACCGCTGATAGAACGGCAATGCATTCGGGTGGTCGAAATGGCAGGTGTGGACCCAGAGTCGCTCGATCGGATGCACCCAGGCGATGGACAAAGCATGATTCATCAGATAGCGCCCCGCCCCCGTTCCGATGGCGCTTTTTCCGACCCCGAAGAAGACAAGTTCACATTGGCCGGGCTGCCGGAAATCAAGCTCCAGCATTCCGGCTTGCCAACCGTCCGAGAGTAGCACGTAGATTTCCACCAAGGGGTCGCCGATGATGGCTTTCAGCGCTTCATCGGCCATGACAAGCCGGGAAACCCAAAGCCAGTCCTCACCGATCGCCCGGAAGAGCTGCCGATAAGTGTGTGGATCAGGCGCCAACATCCTCTCCAGGGAAAGCCCTGCGCTGTTGCCGGCCTCCCTCGGCAGCGGCTTCTCAGTCATTTCCAGGCAGGTGACGGCGTTTGCAAGCTTGCCCCTGGGAACCGGAGAATATCCCATGGGGAGCTCCGGGTTCGACTCATCTGATTTTTCCGCAGTGCTCATGGCTCGTAAATCCGTTATGTTCCGTCCCAAAATATCTAATGGAGATCAGGATTCGGCTATAGCCTCAACCGCTTTGCCGTGGTTGATAGCCGGCACGAAAAAAGCCCCGCATAAGCGGGGCCAAATCTCTCTGAGTGGAATACTCTGATGTCGGATTGTTATCAGTGCCAGGTCTGGCTGTCGTACCAGGTATCGATGTCCCGGCGGGCGCGGTCCTTGGCGAGGCCGTAGCGTTCCTGCAGCTTGCCTTCGAGCTGTTCGCGGCGTCCGTTGATCTGGTCAAGGTCGTCGTCGGTAAGCTTGCCCCACTGCTCCTTAACCCGGCCCTTAACTTGCTTCCAGTTGCCTTCAACACGGTTCCAATCCATCACGGTTCTCCTTTGTTGGACATGGTTGGAAAACGACGCAGGCGGCTAATAGTTCAAAAGAAAAACCCGCGGTTGGAAAACCGCGGGCTCTTCCTTATCTCAATTCCGATGCGCTGACTTACGCAACTCGGCCCGTCCAGCGACCTTCGGCGCGGCTATATCCATGCACCTCGCCTTCGTCACCGGTGCGGAAGCGGTTGACCTTGTCCGTGAGCATGTCCACACGCTGGCGCAGGCCCTGGATCTCGGCATTGTTCTCTTCAACCATCGCCGCATTCTGCTGGGTGATCAGCTCCACGTCATGCACCGCCTTGCTGACCTCGTGAATGCCGGTCGACTGTTCGCCGGTGGCCGCCGAAATCTCGGAGACGAGGCGCTGCACGCCGCCGACATGGGCGATGATTTCGGCGAGCGCCTGGCCGGTTTCCTCGACAAGCTCTACGCCGCTCTGCACCTGGCCGGAGCTCGCCGAGATCAGTTCCTTGATCTCGCGGGCGGCCTTGGCGCAGCGCTGGGCAAGTTCGCGCACTTCCTGCGCCACGACCGCAAAGCCGCGGCCCGCCTCACCTGCCCGTGCTGCTTCGACGCCGGCATTCAGCGCCAGGAGGTTGGTCTGGAAGGCGATTTCGTCGATCACGCCGATGATGGTGGCGATCTTCTCGGACGACCGGTTGATTTCGCCCATGGCATCGACGGCCTTGGCGACGACTTCACCGGAACGGGTCGCGAAAACCTGCGTCTCGTTGACGGATTGCGCTGTCTGCTTGGCGCGGTCGGCGGTGGAGCGCACGACATCGCTCAAGTGCCGCAGCGCCCGCGAGCTTTCCTCAAGTGCGGCTGCCTGCTGTTCGGTGCGGCGCGCGAGATCGTCGGCCGAGGATGCGAGGTTGCCCGTGCCGCCCTTGATCTCGACGGTGGCGCCGCGCACATCGGCCAATGTCTGGCGGAGTGCCTCGACGGCATGATTGTAGGTATCGGCCATATCGACGAAATCGCTGGCGAGATCGCGGCGCATGCCGATTTCCAGATTTCCTTGTGCCAGCTGCTGCAGCACGTCGGAGAGCGCATTCAGCGCCTGCTTCTGTTCGGCCTCGATGCGCTCGCGCTCGGCGGCGCGGAGGCTTGCCTCGTCGGCTGAGAGCGCCCGCGCGCTTTCGGCCTCCTTCTCGAGCCGGACGTTTTCGACCGCCGCATCACGGAAGACGGCGACTGAGCGAACCATGTCGCCGATTTCGTCGCCGCGGTTGCGGCCTTCGATGGCGACTTCGAGATCGCCATTGGCAAGCCGCGTCATCACATCGGAGACGCGCTTCAGCGGGCCGCGCAAGGTCTCGACCAGCATGAGGCCGCCGATGATGGCAAGCAGCGTGCCGAGGATCATCGCAAAGACGGAAACATTGGCCGAACGCTCGCTGTCTTCCTTGCCGAGTTCCTGCGCCTGGCTGACGAACTGGCGAAGCGAGGCCATGGCGCCGGAGAGGATTTCGGATGACTGCTGGCGGGCCGCCTTCCAGTCCGCCGCCGCCTTCAGCATGTCGGCAGAAGCGGCGGTCAGCGAAGCGGCAGCTGGGGCAACCTTGTCCGCAAAAGCCTTCATCACGGCATCATTGGCCCCGAGCGCGGAGATCTTCCTGGCAGTTTCGGTCAGCATCTTGAGATCGGCAAGAACCACGTCCCGCGCGGCGGCGTCACGCGTGCTCAGCATCTGGCTGACATGTACCTGCAACCGGTCGGCGCCCTCGCGCACCTGGTCTACCGAGGTCAAAAGCTCGCGCTGTTCGGCAATGCTCTTGTCGAGGCTGACGAAACGGGCGGATGCCGTGTCGCTGTTCTTGGCCGACTGCAGCGTCATCTGGCCCTCGGTATTGACGAAGCCGGTCAGGAGCGGCGCCATGCCGGAGGCTTTCTCATCCGGTGTCCCGCTGCCCTTCAAGAGCGCATCGAGCTTGCCGGCAGTCTCTGCGACCTGCGCGATCAGCGGCTGGCCATCCTTCGAAACCATGGTCTTGGCGATATCGAGCTGTCTCAGGATCTCGGCAATATGCTGCTGGGCGGCCTCGATCTGCTCCTCGGGCGTAAAGCCCATCTGAATGTCGACGCGCATCGCGCCCATGATATCGGTCAGCGACTTGAAGGCAGCAGAATTGTAGAGCAGCGCCTTGGCGAAGACTTCCTTGTCGGTGAAATCCTTGCGTATGAGATCTGTCTGGCCGCTGGCTTCATCTGCCGCAGCCGAAATCGCCTGCACCGTCTTGGTAATGGCTGCAACGCTCGCATCTTCCGTCTGGCGCAGGCTCCATAGCGTCTCCTCCTGCTTGCGCATGGCTGATGCCAGGCCGCTGACTTTGGTCAGCTGGCTGCGCTGGTCGTCGGTCTTTAACAAGCTGTTGAGACGCACCACGCCGCTTTCCTGCGCATCGATCGCCTTGCCGAAACCGGCTTTGCTTGCGTCGGAAGGATCGGAGAGGAACTCCTGAAGTGCGGCCTGCAGGTTCTCGAAATCGGAGATGTTTTCGATCGTCGCGCGCGTCACCGTCATGTGGCCGTTCAGGATATTGGCCGTGTGGTAACCGAGGATGCCGACGCCGGCGATCAACACGACGAGCGGGATGACGAACAGCAGGACCTTGGTGACGATACGACGGCTTTGCAGAAGTCGGTCGATGAAGTGCATGGACGCGGCGCCTTGAAACTGATGGTACCGTCCACTCCGCAATCATTCCGGATGGTTCGGCGGCCTCCTCCATCATGAAGAGTGGTCGCATAGTTCGCTGAATCGGTTGACACAACCTTAATCCGCAACCGGAAGATTTGGGAATTATCCTTATATTTCTAATATTTGCCGCAACTGCACAAGGATTTGTTTTCCCTTACGCCAGGTTGTGCTGCGCTGCAGCATCGAATTATTGCAGGTGTGGCATTCCTCCGATTCCCTTACCGTCCGTTCCCTTCTAAAAGGGCTTGTAAGATAAGGGAATCTCCAGCATGCCGCGATCACGCAATACCGAAGGCGCCATCTATATGAGCATGGCGATGGCGGGTTTTTCCTCGAGCGACGCACTCTCCAAATCAGTCATTTCCTACATGAATGCCGGCGAGATCATGTTCCTGCGTGGCCTCTTCACCAGCATTCTCGTCTATCTGATCGCCTGGAAATTCGGCGCGCTGCGCCCGTGGCGCGTCATGCTCAAGCCTATCATCGCGCTGCGCATAGCCTGCGAGATCATTGCCGCTGTTACCTACATTACCGCCCTTGGCATGATGCCGATTGCCAATGCCTCGGCAATCCTGCAGTCGCTGCCGCTGGTCGTCACCTTCGGCGCAGCACTCTTCTTCCAGGAACCGGTCGGCTGGCGGCGCTGGATGGCGATCCTCGTCGGTCTTGTCGGCGTGATGATCATCATTCGTCCCGGCCCGGAAGGCTTTACCGCCGCCGCCCTGCTCTGCGTCGGCAGCGTCGCCGTCACAGCCGGCCGCGATCTTGCCACCCGCAGCATCAGCAAGGATATACCCTCGCTGATGATCACGACGATAACGGCGATCTCTGTTGCGATCTTTGGCGCACTGATGATCCCTTTCCTCGGCGGTTGGGAACCGGTCAGCGCCACCTCGCTGACGCACCTCCTGCTCGCCTCCGTCCTCGTGCTCGTCGGCTACCAGTCGGTCATCCTCGCCATGCGCACCGGTGAGATCTCCTTCGTCGCGCCCTTCCGTTATACGAGCCTGATCTTCTCCTCGTTGCTCGGCTTCTTCTTCTTTGCCGAAGTGCCTGATTTCTGGACGCTGGTAGGTGCCGCCATCGTTATCGCCTCCGGCCTCTATACGTTCTATCGTGAGGCCAAGCGCCACGTGCCGCCGGTTGCCCAGGAGTCGGCGCCCCGATCGCCCGTTTGATAGTCTGAGGTACCGCCATGACTGACTTCGTGCTCGACCAATCGACCATTCCGGGCGTCGTGCTGGCCGGCGGGCGCTCGTCGCGCATGGGCCGCGACAAGGCGGGCGTCACGCTCGGCGGCCGCAGCCTGCTTTCCCATGTTCTGGCCCGCCTCTCTGCACAGACGGCACAGATCGCCGTCAATGCCGATGCGGTCGACGGACACGACCTGCCCGTCATCTCAGACCGTATTCCCGGTAAGGCCGGCCCGATGGCCGGCATTCACGCGGCAATGGTCTATGGTGCCGGCCTGCCCGCCACCCATGTCGTTACCGTCTCGGTCGATTGCCCCTTCTTCCCGGCGGATCTCGTTAGCCGGCTTGCGGGTGCGGTAAGCCATCCCGAACAGATCGCCATCGCTGCCTCGGAAGGCCGCAGCCATCCGGTTTTCGGTCTCTGGCCGACGGCGCTCGCCGGCGATCTGGAAGAATGGGTCAGGATCGACGAGAAGCGCCGCGTTCGCGACTTCCTCTTGCGTCATGACGTTACGGAAGTGGCTTTCCCGCTACATCCGACCCGCGCCAGCGTTCTCGATCCTTTCTTCAACATTAACACGCCTGATGATTTAATAGAGGCCGAACGCTGGCTGGAGGCACTTGGGGGATGACACAGAAAATCTTTGGCATCGCCGGCTGGAAGAATTCCGGCAAGACAGGCCTTGCGGTGCGCCTCGTCGAGGAATTCACCCGTCGCGGCTATCGCATCTCAACCGTGAAGCATGCCCACCACGATTTCGACATCGACAAGGTCGGCGCCGACAGCTACCGCCACCGCCAGGCCGGAGCACATGAGGTGACGATCGTCTCGGGCACCCGCTACGCCATCATGCACGAGCTGCGCGGCGCACCGGAGCCGAGCTTCGAGGAGATATTGGCGCGGCTTGCGCCCTGCGATCTGGTGCTGATCGAGGGCTACAAACGCGAGCCGATCCCGAAGATCGAGGCGCGGCGGCTGGAAGCTGCGAGGCGCGATCCGCTGGCATCGGAAGATCCGCATATTGTGGCGATTGCGGCGGATCATGCCGTGGAGGATGCGGCAGGGCTCGCGGTGTTCGATCTCGATGATACCGTCGGGATCGCCGACTTTGTGGCGCGTACGGTTGGGCTTGGGGCTCCGGCTGGAGTTTGAGCGAAACGGTAAAATGTCGACCTGAGAAGTCGAGCCCGAGTTCGCCAATTCGACCGGCGTCACAACGGCGAGCAAGGAACGAACGGCCTCGCCAGGCCGCTCTCCTTCGGAATGAACCGCCAAATCACTCAATCTCCGACATTGAACATTTCGGCCGCGTCGGGCAGCACCGTGTCCGAGTGCAAGAGCAATCGCACGGCGTCCTGCAGGATCAATGGTGCAGACATCTGGGAGGCGAGCTCGATGACCCGCGCCTGCAGTTTCTGGACCATTTCTGGGTTCTGATCGGCAAGGTTGGTGGTCTCGGACGTATCCTTCGAAAGATCGAAGAGTTCGACTTTCGGCGGCAAGGTCGTCTTCCACACCAGCTTCCAATCGCCCTGGCGCACGGCGGCCGTCATTGGTTCGATGTTGTAGACGATCTCCGTGCGTGGCGATGGCTTTCCTTCGCCAAGCACCGGCCACATGTCCATTCCGTCCAGCGGCTTGTTCTTGCCGAGCTCAGCGCCGGCTAGGGCTGCCAAGGTCGGGTACATATCGACGACATGCATCATTCCGTTGGCAGTGCCAGGCTCGATCTTTCCCGGCCAGTTGACGAGGCCAACGACGCGCGTGCCTCCTTCATAGGTCGTCCCCTTGCCCTCCCGGTAAGGACCGTTGTCGGCTGGAAGCTTGCCTTTGACATTGCTTTCCCCCGCAAAGAAGGCATCGACCACGCCACCATTGTCGCTGTGAAAGACAATGAGCGTATTCTCGCGCATGCCGCGCATTTCGAGAGCTTCGACGACTCTGCCGATGCCATCGTCCATCACCGAGATCATCGCTGCGTAGTTTCGCCGGCTCTCGTCGGCGATATGGCTGTTGCGTTCAAGAAATTCCTTCGGTGCCTGGAAGGGCGTATGCGGCGACGTAAAGGCCAGATACAGGAACAAAGGCTTCGCCTGATCGTGCTCGTTGATCACTCGCACGGCTTCGTCAGCGAAGAGTACATTGTCGAATCCTTCCTCCTCGAGTGCGTCGTTGTTCCGGTACCAGTCCGCATTCCCGTTCGCCGACTTGTGCGTGAAGTGATCGATCTCGCCAAGCAGAGCGCCATAGAATGAGTCGAATCCGCGCTGGCGCGGCCAGAATGCCGTCTTGGCGTGACCGAGGTGCCACTTGCCGCTCGCGGCGGTGGCATAGCCCGCCTCCTTCAGCAGTTCCGGCAAGAGATGGTCGTCGAGCGCCAGGCCGTAGGTGCCGCCTTGGGGGATGACGGCGGTTTGCATTCCGTAGCGGAACGGGTAGCGGCCCGTCATGAACGCCGCCCGCGTGGGCGTGCACATGGGCTGGACATAGTATTGCTCAAGCCGGGCGCCTTTCTCCGCCAGTTCGTCGATGTTTGGTGTCTTGATGTCAGAACCGTGAAATCCGACATCCTTCCAGCCCAGATCGTCGGCCAGGATATAAACAATGTTCGGCTTGGTCGACTGTGCCAACGCGGCCGTTCCGGAAGCAAGTGCGGCGGCTAATCCGCGCGCACCGATCCTGCCAGCGAATTGCGCCGCCGCCAGCGAGCTGCCAGTCGTGAGCATTGCCCGGCGTGTAAACCCTTTTGGACCGACATGACCGGCTTTGTCATCAGCGTTCTTGTCCATTTTCTGTCTCCCCCCTTGCTCAGCGGTTTGTCCGGCATTTCGCGCAAGAACAGTTCGTTGATGATCATCAACATTCATGCCCAAAGTAGAAAATCCGGGCTGGCGAGCATCCAAAATGCCCCTAACCCCTCTCTCTGTATCAAGTGCCCGCTTTGCTACCCGGCATATGCGCCCCTACCTCCGCGGGCTGGCACGTTGCGGGCGGCGCCTGCATCTCGGCATTGTCTATCCGATTTACGCAAAAGGCGAGTGCATGAGCTCTCAGGTGTCTGGATTTTCGGATAGGTCGGCAAAGCTGTCGCTGCGCAACTTTCAGGTGTGGCGCCACGAGACGTTAGGTCGCCTTCTGCTTCCGTTGGTAATTTGATCCCCTTAGCGTTGGTTAGCAGGAAACCACGCTTGTCCTCCCCTTTCAAAAATCCACAAAACAAAAAAGGGCGAGGCCTCACGACCCCGCCCTTCGCAATCATATCGGTAATAAATTACCTCTGCGCCACTGGCCGCACCAGCGGCGTCACGCGGCGGATGGTCACACGCCGGTTCTCCTGGTTCGGCCCTGCCGTATTCACCTTCAGATAGCGCTCGCCGTAGCCCTGCGTCGCAAGGTTCTCCGGCGGAATGCCGTAGACATCCGTCAGCACGTTGGCGACTGATTCCGCGCGCTGGTCAGACAGGATCAGGTTGCTCTGGTCGGAGCCGACCGCATCCGTATGTCCCTCGATCAGGAAGGTCTCGCTCTTGTTCTTGTCGAGCACTTCGTTGATCGCATCGGCGACCTTGCGCAGCGTACGGGCCTGGCTCATCGGGATTTCCGCACTTCCCGTCGCAAAGGTCACCGTATCCAGGTCGATGCGGCGCACCTTGTCGCGGATACGGGCGGAGTACTTCACCTCGTTCAGCGAATAGACGCGTTCGACCGGCTCGACAGGCGGCTCGCTCAGGAACTCGTAATAGTCACGGTCCGGATCGGTGCTGGTGTCGATGATATAGTCGTTCAGCGGCACGCGCAGGCGCATCGGCGGCAGGTCGGCACCCGGATCCTCGAAGTAATCACGGTCCGGATCCTCGTAGAGCTCGGGCGAATAATAGAGCACCTCTTCGCGGCCGCGGGCATCGACGCGCGAGCGCTGGATGATGTCGCCGTAACGGTTGCGGATCGTCACGATGCGATAGCCTTCGGGCCGCATGATTGTTTCGCGGTAGCGGTCTCCCGAAAGTTCCTCGTAGCTCGGCCGTTCGCCGTCACGCAGGAACCGGCGGTCGTCATCGCTGCGGACCACGGTCCGGTCGCCGAACTGGATGATGACGCGGCTGTCGTCCGTGCGCTCGCCATAGCGCACGCCATCCGGCTGGGCGAATTGAGGACGGCGGTCGATGCGCCGGCCTTCTTCACGCGTGATGGCCTCGATCTGCACCGGAGCACTCTGTCGGGTGGCGCTCAGCGACTGGGCCTCGGCATCCGAGGTCGGCAGCTTGAAATCCTGGCTGTCGGCGCGCTGGCGGTCGCGGTCGCGACGGCCCTGCCGGCCCTGGCTGCGGTCGGCATCCTTGTCGCTGTCGAGAACGGCGGCACCATTCTCAACCGGCAGGACGATGGTCTCGTTGCTCTTGGCCGGGTCCTGAGCGATCTCCTTGCGGCGCTCCAGCTCCTTCGGCGTGACCTTTTCAGGCGCGGGAATGGCCTGTTCGGCCTGCTGCGGCGCAGCGGGTGCCGCCTGTTCACCGGGCTGCGGCGCGTTGGCGGCGGGCTGTTCCAGCGGCTGGCTGGGTGCAGGCTGGACGGCCTGCTGACCATTGGCGGGCTGTTCGCCAGCAGCAGGCTTTTCAGCGGTCGCAGGTTTTTCAGCGGGCGCCGGCGCTTCGGTCGCAGCGGGCTTTTCGGCTGTCGCAGGCTTTTCTGCCGGGACGGGCTTTTCGCCTGTCGGCTGTTCGGCCGTTGCGGGCTTTCCGGCTGGGACGGGTGCCTCACCGGCGGGTGCCGCCTGCTCTTCGGTGGCAGCGGGACGCTTGCCACCAGCCGGACGCTTGCCGCCCTGCTGCTCGGCCGGCTGTTCCGTGGTCTGCTCGGCTGGCTGCTCTGATGTTTCGGGCTTCTGGCGCTGCGGGCGCTGGCGCGGTTTTTCAGCGGGCTGATTCGCCTCGCCGGCGGCCGGAGCTTCGGCAGCCGGCTGCTGCGCGTCAGGTGCGGCCTGCTCGGCATTCTGCTTGCGGTCGCGCTGGCGCTTCGGCTGCTCCGCCTGCGGCTGCACAGCCTGCGGCTCAGCCTGCTGTTCCGGCTGCGCCTGCTTCTGGCGACGCGGACGCTGCGGCTCTTCGGCGGCAGGAGCCTGCTGATCGGGTGCTGCCTGTTCGGGCTGCGCTTCGCGCTGGCGGCGCGGACGTGCCGGCTCCTCAGCCGCGGGTGCCTGGGCTTGGGGCTCTGCCTGCGGTTCGGGCTCGCGCTGGCGCTTGGGCTTCTGTTCCGGTTCCGGAGCGCTTTCGGCGGGCGCTTCGCGCTTCTGCGGCTTCTCGGCGGGCGCCTCCTGCTGCTGTTGCTGCTCTTCTGCCTGCTTCTTCTTTTTCAGGAGCTCCTCTTCGGAAGGTGCGTCCTGCGCCACCTCGTAGCTGCCCCCGACGACTGTATTGGCGACAGTACCGGCTGCGCCATGCTGAACCCCGCCGACTGCGGCGTAAGCGCCCACAGGCGGCATTGCGAAGGCAAGGGAAAGCAGCGGAAAGGCCGCGCTCGCAAACAGTCTGGATTTCATGCCCATCAGGGATTTCCTCGTCCTTTGTTCTGACTTCGACCGGGGCTCACTGCCCCGCAATCACGGCTTTTTGTGCACCACACGAAAATCAAAGCGCTAAAATGCCGATTTGTTCCGGAAGCTAGGAAGGCACGCATTAACCTCGCCTGAACGTGGCAGTCGGTCCTCGTTCATATCGGCTCGCACGTTGGCTGCCGGTTGCAGCGCACAATTGCGGCGGGATTCCTGTTGCAATTTTGTGAGAAAAGGTTTGATTATCGCCGCAAGACGGTGGTGGCACCGTCGAAGTGTGCGGCCTCCGGCGAACAACAAAAAGGCCCGGAGCCACCAACAGAGAGGATCCTCATGCGCATTTCCACCAAGCTTCTTGCTGCTGCCTCGATGGCGGCCATGTCTCTCTTTGCCGGCGCGGCGCTTGCCGACGGCGAAAAATATGTGATCGGCACGGACTCGACCTACCCGCCGTTCGAATTCGTCGACGCCAGTGGCACCATTCAGGGCTTCGACATCGATGTCGCCAAGGCACTCTGCGCCCAGATGAAGGCCGAATGCTCCTTCGTGTCCACCGACTGGGACGGCATCATCCCGGCTCTGAACGCCAAGAAGTTCGACATGATCGTCTCTTCCATGTCGATCACGCCTGAGCGCCTCAAGCTCGTCGACTTCTCCAACAAGTATTACAACACCCCGCCGGCAATTGCCGTGCCGAAGGACTCCACGATCACTGATGTTGCCGGCCTCAAGGGCAAGGTCATCGGCGCGCAGACCTCCACGACCCATGCCAACTACGCCGAGAAGCATCTCGCCGACACCGAGCTGAAGCTCTACCCGACGGCTGACGAGTACAAGCTCGACGTTTCCAGCGGCCGTGTTGACGCCGTCATCGACGACGTCGTCGTTCTCTCCGAATGGGTCAAGTCCGACGCCGGCTCCTGCTGCAAGATCCTGACGACCCTGCCGGTCGACAAGGAAATCAACGGCAACGGCGCAGGCATCGCCATCCGCAAGGGCGATCCGCTGAAAGAAAAGCTCAACACCGCGATCGCCGCGATCCGCGCCAGCGGCGAGTACAAGAAGATCCAGGAAAAGTACTTCGACTTCGACGTTTACGGCGAATGATAAATTCGCTATCTGGCTGAAGGTAATGGCGGAAGGCTTGCTCTTCCGCCATTTTTGTTTGGCAACACGGCGATGTCAAAACGGCACAAGCCGTGAGGGAATTTTCATGCGCATTTCCATCAAGCTCCTTGCTGCAGCCTCGCTTGCGGCATTGTCTCTCTTTGCCGGCGCGGCGCTTGCCGACGGCGAAAAATATGTGATCGGCACCGATTCGACCTATCCGCCGTTCGAATTCGTCGATGCCAGCGGCACCATCCAGGGCTTCGACATCGATATCGCCAAGGCCCTCTGCGCCGAAATGAAGGCTGAATGCTCCTTCGTCAGCACTGATTGGGACGGCATCATCCCGGCGCTCAACGCCAAGAAGTTCGACATGATCGTTTCGTCGATGGCGATCACCCCGGAGCGCCTGAAGCTTGTCGACTTCTCCGATCATTTTTACAGAACCCCACCGGCCGTTGCCGTGCCGAAGGATTCGACCGTGACTGATGTTGCCGGCCTCAAGGGCAAGGTGATCGGTGTGCAAACCTCCACGACGAACGTCAACTATGTCGAGAAGCACTTCGCTGACAGCGAGCTGAAGCTTTACCCAACGGCTGACGAGTACAAACTCGATGCTGCAGCCGGCCGTGTCGATGCCGTCATTGATGATATCGTCGTTCTCTCCGAATGGGTGAAGTCCGGCGACGGCTCCTGCTGCAAGATCCTGACGACCCTGCCGGTCGACAAGGAAATCAACGGCAATGGCGCAGGCATTGCCATCCGCAAGGGCGATCCGCTGAAGGAAAAGCTCAACACTGCGATCGCTGCGATCCGCGCCAGCGGCGAGTATAAGAAGATCCAGGAAAAGTACTTCGACTTCGACGTTTACGGCGAATGATAAATTCGCTATCTGGCCGATGAAGATAGTGGCGGAAGGCTTGCTCTTCCGCCATTTTTGTTTGACAAAGGTGGCAATATCAAAACGGCAAAAGCCGTGAGGGGAATTCTGGCATGGGCGGATTATTTTCCGCGCTTGGCTCCTTATGGAGCCTGATTGTGCACATCGTCGATCCACTGTGCGGGCCCGTTGGCATCTTCACCTGGTTAGCGCCGTCGACGATTCTTGCCTGTGGCGATACCGGCTGGGGCGACGAGATCGCGCTCGGCCTGCAGGTCACCGTTTCGGTGGCGGTTGTCACCCTGCCGATCGGCCTCGTCATCGGTTTTCTGGTCGCGCTCGGCCAGCAATCGGAAGAAAAGTCGCTGCGGCTGGCGGCCGGCGTCTACACCACGATCTTCCGCGGCCTGCCGGAGCTTCTGACGCTCTTCATCATCTATTACGGCATGCAGATCCTCATCCAGTATCTGCTGGATCTCGCCGGCTATAGCGGGCCGCCAGTC